>JAQVWB010000093.1 GCA_028698695.1 Syntrophomonadaceae bacterium
TATATTACCCATAGGTTATATTATCAATACATTTATTAAAAAACTATTACCTATAGGTTATTGTATCCGCTTATGCATTTGCTAACAATGTTTATTTATAACACTATTTTACTTTATTAACTCTTCTTTTCAACAGCTATTCAAAATTCATCACAAGTGATACTTATCTCATTCCTGACATATTTCTCCAATATTAATAATATTCCTGCGATTGGAATTAAAATGAATCATTTACAACTAATTATCTGCACAAATTCTACTAGTTTATCCATTAAAAAAAGCCCCGCTCGGGGCTTAATTTTTAAGTCACCTTTTTTTACTTTGTATAATTATAAAAACCACTAAAACACCAAAAAATGGACTAGTCAAATCGTTAGTCAGATAATTTTAAAAACCTTTAAAAACATGGAGCCGATGGGCGGATTTGAACCGCCGACCTGCTGATTACGAATCAGCTGCTCTGCCACTGAGCCACATCGGCATATTGGTTTAACAAGTAGATGATATCAGGCAAATGGGTGGGCGTCAAGTGAGAGGCTGGTTTAAAAATCCCCCGTACCGCGGGGGATATGTCTTTTATTTCTTTTTGGGTTTTTCTTCGGTCAGGTAGTAGTAGTTGGGGTTGTTTAGCATTACCGACTGGCAGGCCGGGCAGATGTAATGCAGGTATGCCTTGCGGTCAATTATTTGTACCATTTTCTTTAGTGTAGGTTCAGGAAATTCTTTGCTGCAGGTAGAGCATTTTTTCATTACTTTGTTTGTCCTCCCTCTGGGTATTTATTCATATACTAAATGAGGATTTGCATAATTAGGATTTTTGATAAATTAAAGTATTATTCGTGAATGTCACTCTGAGAAAAAGCCGTGGGGTCTGAGACTCTTGGCTATCGCTAAGAGTGACAATATTGGAATTTTGTTATGCAAAGTTCTCAAATATTTATGCGCTAGTTGTTATTTTATCACTCGACATAATGTATTAAAAGTCCTATTATTACGACATTATATGGAATAATGCGATAATGCCAATTTTTAGAGTTTTTGAAGTTTGGAATAGTAATTAAATCTCGAGGTAGGATTCCATAAAGGAGATTTCTGCTTCATAGAGTTCGCTGATTTTAGTCACCGCCAGGTTGATTATCTTCTCTTGTTCGTCTTCGAGCTCGTCTCTTACCAGTTGTTCAAAAGGAATGCTTTTCAGCCGTGTGTATGCTTCCTGTATGTCCACATGAGCAAAGAATCCATTGAGAATGTTCAAGAGGTTGAAAAAGTAAGTTTGCACCCATTCTTCAATTTGCGTTTCATTGGGCTGCCCTTCTATCATTTCAAATTTACTCAGTTTAATCATTTCGGTTCCTTTCTTTCTGTCTATTTCCCGGTTTTTGTTGATCACTTGTGTCAATTAATATTATTTTAATACCATTTCCCATTATATCTTTTTAAGATTCATTTTGCACCGCTTGATAATCGGCAGGTGCCGGGGTATGGTTAATCTGGTAAACTGTATATGCAAGGATACGTTTCCGGAGGTTTCTAAAGTATGATAAATAAGGATGATAGTTTCAGTTTTTTATATAATCCCCGTATAGTAGTACCAAATAGCAATCAGTACTGGGAGAAGGTTGAGCTGTGCCATGTAGATTCCCTGGCAGGTGTTAAGGAAGTTTTTTGCGAGGTAAATTGCCAGCTGGACCCGAATATTATTGATCATTTTGGCACTCGTTTTCCGGCTGCGGATGCTTATTTGCTGCATTATGCCCGTGGTTGGAATAGCAACCGCCATGAGGTGCCGGTGCTGCTGGTACATGGTGCCGGCCTGGATGCTACTTCCTATACTAATTTGTGGGATATGGGTTATACCGGGTTGCAGCAGCAGTTGGTGTCTCTGGGGTATCGGGTTTTTTCTGTGACTTTTTCCCATTCTCACGGGGACAATTTTTATCAGGCCATGCAGTTGGCGGATGCTATTGACCGCGTCAAACAGCTTACCGGGGCCGGAACAGTTGATGTGGTGGCCCATAGCAAGGGTGGAATTGCTGCCAGAATTTATTTGTCCAATATGTCTGCCACTGCTTATCGTAATGATGTACGCCGTTTTGTTACACTGGGAGTTCCCAATCTGGGCACTGATTTTGCTTTTCGTAATCCCTCGATTTCTTATTTGATTTATACTGCCGGAGGTAATGGCGTTATTGCCTGGGATAAGCTGATTTATCTGACCGGCACCGTTGATATTACTCCCCGTTCAATATATGCGGGCGGCGGATTTCCCGGTCAGAGTCAGATTTTGTATCGCTGGGATGATGAGTATAATCTGGATGTTTCCCAACAGGATTGGTGGACTACTTATTATGGCGGCAGCGGCTATGTAAGTCATTCCCAGGGTATAGAGGCAGCTATAATGACCGGAGGCAATTTGATAGCCGGGTTGGAAAAGCATGGTATTAACGCAGATATTGAGCTGTCGGTCCTGGCCGGGGAGAGTCATTTGTTCGCCATGATTCCTCTGCAGACTTCTATTCCCGGAGATGGAATTGTGTTTCGGGAGAGTGCTTTAAATACTGATGCTATGGTTTCAGGCGGGGCTAATTTGAAGGATAAACGGGTAATGACGGTTAATCATATTGAGCTGCTCTACCACCCGCGGGTGGCCCGTTGGGTGGATAGGCAGCTGCGTAATGACGATTAGGAGCGTTCTGCCAACCAGGAGGATATGACCGGATAGACTTCCCGTTTGGCAAAACTGCCAAAGACCAGTCCTCCGTGTCCTACCGGGAAGCTCTGATAGGTTTTGTCTTTCGAGCCGGACAGTTCAAGTATGGCCTGGGTTTGTTGCGGAAGTACCAGGTGGTCATTTTCCCCAGCCAATACCAGCAGCGAAGATTTGATTTTTTCCAGTTTTACTTCCCGCCCTTTAATTCTGAATTGCCCTTTTATGAGCTTGTTTTCCTGATAAAGTTCTTTTATCCACTGTCGATAGGCTTCACCGGGAAAGTTGATGTTGTCATTTACCCATTTGTTCAGGGCTCTCCAGGCTTCCACCGGCATACCTTCGTCCAAAGATTTCCACAGTCGCGTATAGGTACCTACAAAGTTGTTTACCGGTCGTAGCATTTTCACTCCGGTATCAATGAAGTCTTTGGGAATTAAACCATAGGTTTCCACCACTTTTTCCGGATCAAATCCGGGGGATTCCAGCCAGGTTCCTGATAATCCGGCTTCTTCAAAGTTAATCGGTGCGGCCAGATAGATTATATTTTTTATTTCCGGTTGTGGATAAAGCGGTGCATACATGGTGGTCATGGTGCCACCCATGCAATATCCGGCAATGCTTATCGATGACTGCTGTGAAAACTGGGCTACTTTTTGCACTGCCCGGGCGATATAGTCACTCACCAATTCGCCATAACCCAGATGGCGATCTTCCCAGTTAAATTCTCCCCAGTCAAACAGATATACATCAAAGCCCTGTTCGACCAGGTATTCAATCAGGCTCATACCCGGGTACAGGTCCAATATATATGGTTTATTAATCAGAGCATATATAAATAATAGCGGGGTACGATATTTGACTTCTCTATCCCCACTGTAACGATACAGCCGGGCTTTATTTTTACGCCAGATGGTGTCCTTTGGCGTCATCCCGGTCTGCGGTTGAGGGTCATAGGTTAAGATTTCTGCCCATCTGCGGGTGGTGTTAGCCATACGATCAATATTTTCCTGCAATTGGAGACCAACTTCATCCGCCGAACCGGATAAAAGTCTAATATTATCCATTATATAACCTCCGGTTGATCATGATTAAATACCTACTACATGTTTTCTGGGGGGTATAACGACCGCTTCGCCTTCCATTAACAACTCATTATGCTGGTTGTGACAGGTAGTGCGCAATTTTACTCTGCCGACCGGCATTAATTCTATTACTTCCGTCATGGCATGGACGGTATCGTTTATATAACAGGGACGAATAAATTTCATATCCTGGCTTTCATATATGGTTCCTGCCCCGGGCATTTGATTGCCGACTACATTGGATACCAGTCCGGCCAATAACATACCATGAGCTATTCGCGTCTTAAAATGACCCTGCTCTGCCCGCATTTCGTTAATATGTAACCAACTGAAATCCCCCGTTATCCCGGCGTATATGTATACATCAGTTTCAGTAATGGTTTTTTCTACAAAGCCGGTATCCCCAACTTTTAATTCACTATATATATGTTCAATCATGGTTATTCTCCTTATATGGATTTATTTACTCAGTTGGTGCCTCTTTTTTGGTGGTTTTTTTCCTGGCAGGGGCTTTAGCCGGTGCAGATACCGGGTCTTTTTCAAGTTTATCCAGCCTTTTTCCCAGGGCCTGTACTTCTTTTTTCAGTTCTGAGAGTTGATTTTTAATATTGTCCTGATAATCTGCCATTTTAATAAGACTGTCAGCCATACTTTGAAAATTGTTTAATAATTGAAATTCGATGGTATCAATTTTTTCTTCCAGGGATATGACCAGTTCACCTACTCTGGCTACATCCTGTTTGGACGGAACCGGAGTAGTTTCAAAGAATTTTTCCAGGTTCTGACGCGTCATTTTCTCCAGAGTAAGGTGTTGATCCAGAGTAGTATCCATCATATTTACAAATGATTTCGTACTGAGGTAATGTTTAAAGGCTTCCGCCCAGATGTCTTCATTCTTAAAATAGAGTTCTTTCCATAATTCACTGAAATCGGGTACCGATACTTGATCTGCATTCCCCGGAGTCTTTTTGCTGTCATCAGACATATAAATACTCCTTTCCCCGGAACATTGTCTGCTTATCCGGATAAATTAAAAAATGCGGTTATCCGAAGACATAGCAACTTCGGATAACAACCGCATTTATAATTAACTGGTTTTAGAGTTGTTCTACTTTTTTAGATATTTCATCTACTTTCTTTTGTAATTCATCTAGGGTATTAAAAGTGGGGACTTCAATGTTTTCCATGGCAGCTTTGACTGCTTCCTGAAGCATATTTTGCATCTGAGCTTGATTTTTCTTTACTTGCTGTATCATTTCTTCAACGAGCTTAATGTTTTCCTCACGGGCTGTTTTAATTTGTTCATTGTACTTTTTGAGCATGCTGTCCAGTTGTTCCTGAGACCAGGAAACGCTTCCCAGGCCTACCATCCACATATCCCAATATTTATCAGTCATGTTCTCCGCTACGGTAAAAGCATTTTCTACAACATCTTTAGTTTTCATTTAAACAACTCCTTCTCTTCATATTCTTTATGGATACGGTTCGCTTGTGTTGTAACCATCCTGCCGTACCACTAAGCTTTTCCCCAAAACCTGCTGGTATTGCTTTTAATGCTGCTAACCTGTTCGCTAATGCCAATAATAGAGATATTTTATATTTTCATATATTCCAAGTCTTTGGTATCAATAGTGAATTATATGATTCTTCCTGTAAATTATTATACTATTGGCATTTAATCCGGAAATAAAAAGTGCGGCTGATTTAAGTAAAATAATTATTGCGTTAACGAAAACTAAACAGGCTAATAGAGTAATTAAATGTTTAGTATGTAACAGCTATTTTATTTGAGGCCTTTAGTAGTACTTTCCCACCTAAGCAAAAATTTGCCTGTATGGTATATTAAAGTATATCTTTTCGGGCATATATAAGCAATTGGTCCTATTTCGATATTTGTCGGGTTATACCAATAAATCATGCTTCTTTCTCAATATTTCTATTAATTTCGCCTTTTCATGTAAATCTTTAGATGTTTACAATGCGGACAGTTTGCACATATGGTGCCGCCAGATCAGCTATTGCTTGCATTTCTTCCCTGGAATAAGGTACGACTTCGCCATAGGCAGCATCCCAGGTTATTGAAGGATTGAATTGTTGCAGAGTGTATAGAGGAACGCCATTAATATAATTGGCTATGCTTTCAATGTCTTCCGGGGTATGTAAGGGTGGTACTACGGTGGTACGGAATTCCACCTGTACAGAAGAGTTCATGAGCAGGTTAATGGAGCTGCGAATGTTAAAGAAATCCTCAACAGAAAGTTTGCCACAGGCACTGCTATATTTACGATATTCCAGCGGGGCCTTGATGTCCATGGCAACATAGTCCAGCAGTTGTTCTTCCATGAGTTGCCGCAGCATTACCGGATTTGTGCCGTTGCTGTCCAGTTTAACCAGATAGCCCATTTTTTTTATTATCCGAATAGCATCCGGCAGGTCCGGATGCAGTGTCGGTTCACCGCCGGTTATGACTACTGCATCCAAAAAGCCTTTATGCTCCTGTAAAAATTCCACTGTTTCCTGCATGGTGACTGATGCTTCTGTATTACGTGATGTTCGCACCAGCAGATGCGGATTATGGCAAAAGGGACAACGAATGTTACATCCCCGTGTAAACAGTACCGCTGCAATTTCACCCGGATAATCAACCAGGCTTTGCGTTATCAGACCTGCAAATTCCATTTATGACAACGCCCTGTCAAATACTTTTCTTTCTTTAAACTCTTCCTGTTTGCCTGCATTCCATTGATCTACCGGTCGCAGATACCCCACTACCCGTGAATATACTTCGCATTGAGTTTCTTTGCCTTCGGCTGCACATATGGGGCAAAGATGGTTTTTACCGCTGATGTAACCATGGCTGGGACAAATGCTGAAGGTAGGTGTCAGCGTAAAGTAGGGCAGTTTAAATTGAGCGCATACCTTTTGCACCAGTTTCTTGGTAGAAGATACCGATGGTACTGCTTCACCCAGGAATATATGGAATACTGTGCCCCCTGTATAACGGGTCTGTAATTCATCCTGATAGTTTAAGGCCTTGAACAAATCCTCAGTATAATTTACCGGCAGCTGCGTGGAGTTGGTATAGTAAGGTTCAGCACCCCGCCGATAATCGGCTTCGTTGGCTACGATGATATCCGGATATTTGTTTTTGTCTTTACGGGCAATGCCGTAGCTGACCCCTTCAGCCGGAGTTGCTTCCAGATTGTAGATGTCGCCGGTTTCTTCCTGGTATATCATCAGCCGGTCACGCATAAAGTCCATTACTTCCAGAGCAAAGTTGTGTCCGGCCTCGCTGGCTATATCACAGCCCAGGAAGTTCAGACAGGCTTCATTCATGCCAATCAGTCCAATGGTGGAGAAGTGATTCTTCCAATATTGACCGGTGCCGGTTTTTACATCCCGCAGGTAAAACTGGGAATAAGGATATAGCCCTGAGTCGGTAAGATTCTCCAATATTTTACGCTTTATTTCCAGGCTGTTTTGAGCCATGTCCATCATTTTTATCAAGCGTTTATAAAAGTCTTCCTTGTCATTGGCCAGATAACCCAGACGACCCATGTTAATAGTTACTACCCCTATGGAACCGGTGAGCGGATTGGCACCAAATAATCCGCCGCCGCGTTTTCTGAGTTCACGGTTGTCCAATCTCAGGCGACAGCACATACTGCGGGCATCTTCAGGATTCATGTCCGAGTTAATAAAGTTGGAGAAGTAGGGTATGCCGTATTTGGCCGTCATTTCCCATATCCTGTCATAGTTGGGGTTGTTCCAGTCAAAGTCTTCGGTAATGTTGTAGGTGGGAATGGGGAATGTAAATACTCTTTCCTCAGCATCCCCTTCCATCATTACTTCAGCAAAGGCCTGATTAAACATGTCCATTTCCGCCTGGAAATCTCCATAGGTAGTGTCCATGTATTTGCCGCCAATAATAACCGGTTCGGTTTTCATAAATTCCGGTACTTTAAGGTCCAGCGTGATATTGGTAAATGGCGTCTGGAAGCCTACCCGGGTAGGAA
>JAQVWB010000094.1 GCA_028698695.1 Syntrophomonadaceae bacterium
AACCGGCATAATTACCTGGGTTTCCGGATCACCAAAACGGGCATTGTATTCAAGTACCCGAGGTCCATCTTCAGTAATCATGAGACCAGTATATAAAACTCCCCGGAAAGGGCATCCTTCGCTGGCCATAGCCTTAATAGTAGGGGTGATTATGGTTTCTTCCACCTGACGCTGCAGCTCGGCAGTATAAATAGGCGGATTTATGTATGCTCCCATACCTCCGGTATTAGGCCCCTCATCGTTGTCAAAGACTCTTTTATGATCCTGAGCAGACACTAAAAATATGGTGCGTTGCCCGTCGCTAAGCGAAAATACGCTTACTTCTTCACCCTGCAGGCATTCCTCAATAACAATCGCCTGTCCAGCCTCACCGAAAGATTTTTCCACCATGGCAGAGGAAATAGCCTGTTCGGCTTCTTCCCGGGTTTCAGCGATTACTACGCCTTTGCCGGCGGCTAAACCATCAACTTTAATTACTACCTTGCGCCCGTTATCAGTAAAACTTCGGGCAAAAGCACAGGCGGAATCATAGTCGGTAAATACCTCATAGGCAGCCGTAGGGATGTTATATTTTTTCATTAGATTTTTGGAGAAAACCTTGCTGCCTTCCAAACGTGCTGCTGCTGCAGTTGGTCCAAAAGCCAGGAGGCCATTATCATTAAATAAGTCAACCATACCCGCCATTAAGGGGTCCTCCGGACCTACCACCGTCAAATCAATGTTTTCTTCAAGGGCAAACTCCAATAATTTTTCCTTGTCCTGAACAGCAATAGGAACACACCCCGCATATCGAGCCATGCCCGGATTGCCCGGTGCCGCATATAATTGTTCGATTTCAGCACTCTGCGCCAGTTTCCATACCAGTGCATTTTCCCGTCCCCCCTGGCCAATTACGAGAACTTTCTTCCCCATAACTACCTCCCTGGTCTATACATAATCACTTTTAGTGTTTGAAATGTCTAACGCCGGTAAATATCATGGTAATATTATGCGCCTGACAAGCCTGAATACTTTCCTCATCACGAACTGACCCGCCTGGTTGAATTATTGCGGTTATACCATATTGAGCTGCCAGTTCCACCGTATCTTTAAAAGGGAAGTAAGCATCCGAAGCCAAAACTGCTCCCCGGGCCTTATCGCCCGCTTGTTCCAGAGCTATTTTAGCCGAACCTATACGGTTCATTTGTCCGGCACCAACCCCAAGAGTTACCTGATTATCAGCCAGTACAATGGCATTGGATTTTACATGCTTAACTACTTTCCAGGCAAACAATAAGTCTGCCATTACAGCTTCACCCGGTTGAGGGCCGGCTACTACCTGCAATGCATTTATATCCAGCTCTTCCAGATCAGAATCCTGTACTGCCAAACCACCTTCAACCGTACGTACCTGAACATCCTGATTATAATTTAAAGGTAACTCCAGTAATCTTAAGTTCTTTTTGGCCTGTAATATTTCCAGTGCCTGGGGTGCGTAGGACGGGGCAATGATAACTTCCATAAAAGGCTCCGCAACCTTTCTGGCAGTCTTTTCATCCAGTTCGCGATTAAAAGCAATTATGCCTCCATATGCTGATACCGGGTCAGCTCCGAAAGCCCGGTCGTAAGCTTCTTCCACCGTATCAGCCACTGCAGTTCCACAGGGATTGGTGTGCTTAATAATTACACAGGCAGGTTGTTCAAATTCCTTTACCAATTGCCAGGCAGCCTGAGTATCAATAATGTTGTTATAGGATAGTTCCTTGCCGTTTAACTGGCGGGCATCTGGCAAACCAGCTGATGATGACATATCGCGATAAAAGCAGGCTTTCTGATGGGGGTTTTCCCCATAACGCAACTCATATACCTTTTCTCCTGCCAGCACAAAATTATCCGGGAATGGAGTATCAGTTATTCCTGCCAGATAATTGCTTATCATGGCATCATAAGCAGCCGTATGTCCAAAAGCCTCCAGTGCCAATTGACGCCTGAAACTTAAATCAATATTGCCGTTATCCTGCAATGCTTTGAGAATATCCCCATATCTTTCCGGTTTAACTACAACTATTACATCGGCATGGTTTTTAGCCGCCGATCTAACCATGGAAGGTCCGCCTATATCAATATTTTCAATAGCTTCCTCCAGAGTAACACCCGGTTTGGCTATAGTTTGTCTGAACGGATATAAATTAACTGCTACCAAATCAATGGCAGTAATATCATGTTCGGCTAATTGAGCCAGATGGTCTGCTGTACGTCTGGCTAAAATCCCACCATGAATCCTGGGGTGTAACGTTTTAACCCGACCATCAAGAATTTCCGGAAATCCTGTAATATCGGCTACTTTACGCACATCAACTCCGGCTTCCTGCAAAGTATTATACGTCCCGCCGGTAGAAATAATCTCAAATCCCAATGCTGATAAACCCCGGGCAAATTCTACTACCCCGGTTTTATCCGATACACTAATCAACGCTCTTTTCATTTGTTAAGCCTCCCTGGTTTTCGATTGATATTTTATTTAGACACAGATTACACAGACCCTTCGGGCACCGATTATCACAGATTCTTTTTTTGGTGATATTTTGCTATAGGTTATTTTATAATGAATTAGATTTAATTTTGAGTAAATCTTTTAATATTTAACCAGCGACATTAATTGCAAAGCCCAAAAGATAAAAATCTCAATATTCCTTAAGGGACTTTATGATATTTAAATTTAATAGTTTCGAATAATTACCAAGTAATTTCATGGATGTCATCCTGAGGTAAAGCCGAAGGATCCCTAGATTTCCCCTAATGGTTTACGATACACCTTTATCGGATATAATTATTTCTCTGATACTCAGATGACAGTATTAATTTTCTGAAATCCTCAAAGAATAAATCTGTGTAAATCCATTAAATCTGTGAAATCTGTGTCCATTAACACTCTACACATCAGCCCTTATCACTATCCGGCGGCCGTCAAGATATACACGGCCTTCGGCAAATAACTGCAGGCTCTGCCAGTAAATCTGGTGCTCCTGTTGCAAAATACGCTGGCTTAAAGTTTCCTCATTATCATTATCCAGTACCGGTACTACCGCCTGGCAAATAATTGGTCCACTGTCCATACCTGAATCTACGATATGTACAGTACAACCACTAAATTTAACTCCGTAGTCAAGGGCTTGCTTGTGAGCATTCAGACCAGGAAATGAGGGTAATAATGCCGGATGAATATTCAAAACCCGATTGGGATAGTTCTCTAAAATCACCGTTCCTACCAGCCGCATATAACCGGCCAGAACTACCATATCTACCTGTTGTTGTTTCATTAATCGTACTAATTCATTTTCATAGTCGTTGCGATCGGTAAAATTATACGGGTCAATTGCCTGAGCTATAATACCCCGCCCCTTTGCTTTTTCCAGAGCTGGAGCATCAAGTTTATCACTTAATAACAGCTTGATTCTGGCATCCAATTCATTCCGTTCTATGGCCTGACAAATTGCATCAAAGTTGCTTCCCCGTCCCGATGCCAGCACGGCCAAATTAAGCTGTCCCGCTGGTCTTATCTGTATCATTCAATCGTTATCCCTTCAAATGAATCAGTAACCTTCCCTATTACTATAGGATATTGTCCTTTATTACGCAAGCACTTTAACGCGTTGTCTTGTTGTTGTGGTGAAGTTATTAAAATAAACCCGATGCCCATGTTAAAAGTACGGTACATTTCTTCAGTTTCTACCTGTCCCAGTCGGGCAATCATTTCAAAGATGACTGGTGTTTTAATGGAATTGCTGTCAATTTGTACTCCCAGTCCTTTAGGTATACATCTCTGTAAATTTTCAGGAATTCCTCCTCCGGTTATATGAGCCATACCAGAAATTTTTACGCCTTGTTGTATCATATCCAAAATTGGTTTTACATAAATTTGAGTGGGGGTGAGCAATTCTTCACCCAAAGTTTTGCCCAGCTCATCTATATACTGATCTAAATCCAAACCGGCCTTTTCTAATAAAACTTTGCGGGCTAATGAGTATCCGTTGGAGTGTATTCCTGATGAGGGTAACCCGATAACTATATCTCCGGCTTGTACTTCATCCCCATTAATTAAAAGCGACCGTTCTACTACCCCAACCGTAAAACCGGCTAAATCATACTCGTCGGCAGCATACAAACCAGGCATTTCAGCTGTCTCTCCGCCGATAAGGGCACACCCGGCTTCAATGCAACCCTGGCTGACTCCTTTGACTAAAGCCTCTACAAGGTCAGGTTCCAATTTACCCAGAGCAATATAATCCAGGAAAAATAATGGTTCTGCTCCATGGGCCAGAATATCGTTAACACACATTGCTACCAAATCAATACCTACCGTATCATGCACACCCATTTTCTGAGCAATACTGACTTTGGTTCCTACTCCATCCGTACCGGATACCAGAACCGGTTCCCGATAGCGACTGTTGTCCAGGGCAAAAAAACCGCCAAAAGACCCGATATCAGCCAATACTTCCGTACGCTTGGTCTTCTGCACCCATTTTTTTATTTGTTCGACTGATTGGTTGGCAGCATCAATGTCTACCCCTGCCTGCCGGTAAGTAAGCCCTTTTTCCATATTAAACCTCCTCAACCCTTTATAGCAATAATCCCATGGGGAAACTTATTCTTCAGGTTTTATTGGATAGTCCCCGGTGAAGCAAGCTGCACAAAAGAAAGGATCCTCCTGTTTTAGGGCGGATAACATCCCTTCCATGCTGATGTATTGCAGACTATCTGCCCCTATATACTGACAGATTTCTTCCGTAGTCATCTGGTTGGCAATCAGTTCCTCCTGATGAGAAGTATCAATACCATAATAACAGGGATAACAGGTTGGCGGGGAAGCAACTGCCATATGCACCTCAGAGGCCCCAGCTGTGCGTAACATCTGTATTATCTGCCTGCTGGTAGTACCCCGCACGATAGAATCATCTACCATGATAATCCTTTTGCCTTTAACAATTTTGGGGATAGCATTTAATTTTAAACGCACCCCTAACTCTCTCATCTTCTGAGTAGGCTGTATAAAAGTTCTGCCTATATAGCGGTTTTTCATCAGTCCCTCTTCAAATGGCAACCCGGCCTGTTCAGCAAATCCCAGCGCTGCAGCGGTTCCTGAATCAGGAACTGATATGACCAGATCCGCATCGAGATTGTGGTATTCACGAGCCAGTTGCATGCCAATCTCCCTGCGGCTGCGGTAAACATTAATGCCATCAATAGTACTGTCCGGACGGGCAAAATAAATATATTCAAATATGCAATGCGCTCTGCCGGCAGATTTCATTACCTGCATCGAATTTATTCCGTTTTCGTTTATTACTACTATTTCTCCCGGTTCTATATCACGAATATAATCTGCCCCAACGGTATCCAGGGCTGCTGATTCTGAAGATAATACGTAATTCCCATTTAACTCTCCCAGACATAATGGCCTGATTCCCAACTGATCACGAACTCCTATCAGGGCATTCTCCGTCATGATAATAAGTGCAAAAGCCCCTTTCATATCAATCAAACATTTAGCGATAGAATCCTCCAATTTATCCTGGGAATAGCGCGCCAGCAAGTTGGCTACAATTTCAGTATCCGTTGTTGTCTGGAAAACTGAGCCATAAGTTGCCAGCCGTTTACGCAGCTCAGTTGTATTAACCAGATTACCGTTGTGAGCCAGGGCAATCATACCGTGCAAATAATGAAAAACCAGTGGTTGGGCATTGATAAGCCCACTTTCTTCCGTGGAAGAATAACGCACATGGCCCATGGCTATGTGTCCCCGAAGTTTATCTATATGCTCAGGGTTCATAACTTCTGATACCAGGCCGACCCCCTTGTGTAATTCAATCTTCGTACCATCCGTTACTGCAATACCGGCACTTTCCTGACCCCGATGCTGTAAAGCATATAAGCCATAAAAAGTTATGCGGGCAGCATCACTGGGATTTTCGGGATTATTAATATAAATTCCAAAAACTCCGCATTCGTCCCTGAATTTATGCTCCGGTTCATAATTCATGCTATTGTCCTCCTCCCAAATCTCAACCGCCTCAGCAACAATCACTCGTATAATTTCCTGGATAGCTGGCTTTTTACAGCGTTCTATCATTTATTCTGCCCTTTTTCGCTCAGGTAAACCTCAGCACCAACTTCCTGTAAATGTTTATCTTTTGCCAACACCTCATTTGCCATATCTAAACGGTATTGGTTCAATTCAGTTTTAAGCGCATCATCCTGAAGTGCCAGTATTTGGACGGCCAGCAAAGCCGCATTGGCACTGCCGTTAATAGCTACGGTAGCAACCGGAATTCCTTTGGGCATCTGTACTATTGAATAAAGGGAATCTACTCCGGACAGGGTACTGGTCTTTATGGGTATACCTATAACCGGCAAAATAGTATATGCAGCCACGACTCCAGGTAAATGAGCCGCCCCTCCTGCTCCGGCAATTATTACCTGCATACCCTGTTCAATAGCGCCGGAAGCAAATTCAGCCGTCTGATAAGGCAAACGATGTGCTGAACAAACTTTATATTCATAAGACACTCCAAACTTCTCCAGTATATCTCCAGCTTCTTTCATGATCGGCAGATCGGAATCACTTCCCATAATAATCCCAACTTTAACCATAAGGGCTCCTCCTAACCACAAATATATTTTAAACATAAAATAATGCCCAGACAGATAGGCTTCTAAACGAAACCTGTCCGCCTGGGCTTTTATCCCTATACGGTGTAGTGTTCATAAAATGAACACCTGTGTCACTTGGTCCAGTCCATAAAAGCCATGCGGAACCCTAGACACACTTTCGAAGTTTTCGTGTATTCATTTACACCATGATATTAACAAAGCAAGGTGCTACTGTCAACTCTTTGAAGGTTATTGTCTATTAACCTTTAAGTTCAATCTCAGTTAATCTTTGTTTAAGACTACTTATTTGATTCTGTAATTGTATCATTTCTTCCCTTAAACTATCCGGCGATAAATTATCCGATTGGGCCAGCAAACTGTATTTTTCAATATCACTCAGTTTTTCTATAATACTGGCAATAAAACCAGCCAGTAAATCTTCCAGCGTATGCTTATCCTCATAGCTGTTTTTCAGCCTCGGAATCTTTTTTACACCACGAATAGGGATGGGCGTACTTTCTACCGACAATGTATATCGCTCCCCGTAAATATTTATTAAAAGTATTACCTGTTACATGGTCGAGTTATACATTGTATTCGCTATGCAATTAAAAGTATCCTGCCTTACTCCCACTCTCTGCCTCTGATATTGAAAAATAGGTCAAAGCAGAGTCTAAAACAAAAAAAGAGAGTTTTCGACTCGATAAATGAATTTTTGAGTAGCATATTACGCAAACAAATCAATATACCAGCTATCTATTTTTATCTATACTTAACTATTTCCCTCAATTGCAAAGATAACTAAATACTACTCTCTAATACATAGCTCCACGGCTATTAATGTGCTGCGCCTATAAAAAGGAGCCATTGCTCCACCAGATCTTCCAGTTTTGCAACAGCCCCTTATTCCTGTTCACCTGTCCGATATTCAGACAGTAATGCCTCCTGAGTAAAATTAGGTAATAAATCGTAGCTCTCTTTCTGTTTGGTTTAGGCCCGAACAACTGTGAACACTATCCAGTCACCTGTTCCGGATTCCGTTAAATATATTTCAACTCCGTAACCGAGGCTGCTTGTTCCTGTAAACTTGAGGGTGAGAGAATCTTGCTGCACCCCATAACCCAGATTGACTACTATATCGCCGAAAGTAATCTGCCCGTTGGCATCTGCAGTA
>JAQVWB010000095.1 GCA_028698695.1 Syntrophomonadaceae bacterium
TGGATAAGCACTGGCTCCGGCTACAATTATTTTAGGCTGATATTCCAGAGCCTTTTTTCTTACAACTCCATAATCTATAGTTTCAGTTTCAGGATCAACTCCATAATCAACAACTTTAAAATATTTACCGGAAATATTCACCGGACTGCCATGGGTTAAATGTCCACCATGGCTTAAATTCATACCTAAAATAGTATCTCCGGGCTGCAGAGCAGCAAAATAAACTGCCGTATTGGCCTGGGCACCTGAATGAGGCTGTACATTGGCATGCTCAGCCCCAAATAACTCCCTGGCACGATTACGAGCCAAATCTTCGGCTATATCAACATATTCACAGCCACCGTAGTAGCGTTTTCCCGGATATCCTTCTGCATATTTATTTGTCATTACCGAACCCTGCGCGGCCATTACTGCTCGGGATACAAAGTTTTCCGAAGCAATTAACTCCAGTTTATAATTCTGTCTTTTTTCCTCCTGGGCAATAGCATCCGCTATCTCCGGGTCTACAGGTCTGACATATTGTTCGATATAGTCCACTTAATTGGCTCCTCTCTTTGCGTTGTTTTCCAGTAAATGAATCTTTTCTACCCGGCGGGCATGCCTACCTGCTTCAAAATCTGTATACAGGAAAGTTTTTACTATCTCCAGTGCCAGACCGGTTCCAACTACACGAGCACCAACCGCCAGAATATTGGCATCATTATGCTGCCTGGCCAAACGGGCGGTAAATTCATTTTCACATACCGCTGCCCGGATTCCATTTATTTTATTGGCAGCAATGGAAATACCTATTCCAGTTCCACAGATTAATATACCGGTACACCCCCGGCTTAAAACTTGTCCGGCAACTTCATAGGCAATGTCCGGATAATCAACCGATTCTTCACTGAAAGTACCACAATCAACGACTTCGTGACCTTCACTCTTCAGCCAGTTGGTTATCTCCTGCTTAAGACCCAGACCAGCATGATCACATCCTATTATAATAACCATCTTTTTCACCTCATGTTTTCCAAATAGGTAAACAAACGGGGCATCCCCTGTTTTAACTGTTGGAGAGTAATTTGATAAGCCTCCTGACCTTGACCATAGGGGTCAGTTACATCAGATTCAGGCAGGTCGGCTAATTCAGAGAAAGAAAATACCCGATTTTTGGCAGCGGGATATAGACCCAGCAGTTGTTCATAATGAGCTTCAGTCATAGTAATAATAATATCAGCCCAATTTATTATCTGTTCATTTATACTTTTTGATTGATGAAAGCCAAGATCATAGTTTTCATAGCGTAAAACTGCAATTGCTTCGCTGGAAGCTGATAATCCATCTACAGCAAACAAGCCGGCCGAGTCAACCTCATAGAAATCCTGTTTTGATTTTTGTTTAATTAGTTTTTCCAGAAGAGCTTTGGCCATAGGGCTTCTACAGGTATTTCCTGTGCAAACAAAAAGGACCCTCTTCACCCTGACATTTCCCCTCTTATAAGATTAATTTTACTGCCAGAGCCAATAGAATAATGCCTCCTGCTAATTGGGCATAGCTGCCAATAACGCGACTGAATACTTTTCCGGCATAAAATCCGGTTAAAGTCATAGCCCCGGCGGTAATCCCTACCATTATTACAGTTGTTAATACAGGCACCTTTAAGGTACCTAACCCAAAGCCTACTGTCAAGGCATCAATACTTACTGAAACTGCCAGAATCAAGATACTGCCCCAACCTGCTGCCGAGTGCTGCAGGGAGGCTTCACGCGAAAATGATAGAGAGTTTTTCCTGATAGGCAGTGTCTGTACCTGTAATTCCCGATAACCTTTGATTAACAAATCAGAAGCAATATAAGCCAGCACCAGAGCCCCAACCCGGGCTGCCCAAACCCCTAAGAATTTGCCCGCTGCCATTCCCAGACCAAGACCAACCAGCGGCATAATTACATGTAATACTGCTACCGTAAATGCAAACCTTACTTCATAATCCCTCGTTACTCCCTTAAGTCCCATACCCATGGAAAGTGAAAAGGCGTCCAGTCCCAGCACCAGAGCAACCAGTATTATAGTAATCAACTGTTCGTACATGTCTTTTAAAAAACTCCCTTGCTACTTGATGCCTGCCAGTTGCTTTATCTTTTCCAGTATAGCTTCATGCCCGGAATCCCGGGCCTCTGGCAATGGTGGAAAAAGCAGTACTTCTATGCCTTTTTTCTCAGCATCCCGTAAAATGGAATACACTTTATTAACTTCACCCTGCAAATAGTATTCCTGTTTTATATTACTTATGTAATCAGCATCTTTATATGACCAGAATACAACCGCTGCACTGATTCCGGTTTCATTATAATATTGTAGCAGCTTGTTAAGGTTATCCATATCATCTGCTATTCGGACCAGACTATGTAACCTGATACCGGAAGAAGCAGTCATTTGCGTATTTGTCTCTATTTTCTCTCCCAAAACCCGTTCCAATTCTGCTATGCTTACTCCACCCAGGCGCAACACGGTTGGCTTGCTGCTCATGTCCAAAACCGTTGACTCGACCCCCAGACCAGTCATACCTGCATCCAGGACTGCAGCTATTCTGCCATGCAGATCCTCTTTTACATCCTGTGCACATACCGGACTGGGACGCCCTGACAAATTCGCACTGGTAGCTGCCAACGGTCCACAATAATCAATCAACTGCTGGGCTACCCGATGCTCAGGCATTCTCAACCCTACAGTGGGTTTGCCTGCCCGAACAATTTCCGGTATCTGAGGACGGGCGCGTAAAACAATAGACAGGGGGCCCGGCCAGAAATGCTGCATTAAACGGCGAACCTGCTCCGGCACTTCTTCCACTAATTGCTGAACATGTTCAAGCTGACTGATATGAACCAGCAAGGGGTTTAGTGGTGGACGGTCTTTGGCAATATATATCTTTTCTACGGCATTAGCGGAAAAAGCACTGGCACCCACACCGTAAACGGTTTCGGTAGGAAAAGCCACCAGTTCTTCCTTCATTATCAGCCCGGCAGCCTGGGTAATTATGTTTTTATCCGGATTATGCTTGTCTATCTGCCAATAAACCGTTTGCAATATCTTAATCCCTTCTCCCTAATAGTATACGATCATGTCCGCTATAGTCCTGTATTAATTCAACCTGCACAAACCCGGTCAACATTTCCTGAGCAGCCTTTCCCTGTCCGGCGCCAATTTCCAACAGCATATAACCCTGGGGTTTCAAATGGTTACTGGCGGCTAAAACTAACCGACGATATGGATCCAGACCATCTTCTCCGCCCAACAACGCCAGTTCGGGTTCATACAGCCTTATTTCAGGAGACAATGATTGATATTCCGCCTCACTGATATACGGCAGATTAGCAACAATTAAATCAAACTTCTCATCCTCAAATGGTTCCAATAAATCCCCCTGGAAAAAATTAATATTTACTCCATGCCGATCAGCATTTTTTCGGGCAATCTCCAGAGCCGCTGCAGATATATCTACTGCTTTTACATCGGCATAGGGGGCATAATAAGCTATACTAACCGCAATAGCACCTGACCCGGTACCGATATCACATACCTGCCCCGATTGCCGTATCGACAATATTTCCAGAGCTTTCTCCACCAGCAGCTCGGTTTCCGGGCGCGGAATAAGTACTGCCGGAGAGACCGAAAATTCCAATGACATGAATTCTTTTACTCCTGATATATATGCCGATGGTTCCCCTTTAACACGACGTTTAATTAATTCCCGGTACTGGTCGCGCTCCTGCTGATTAACCGGAGCTTCATAATGAGTATATAAATAAACCCGGTCCTTATGCAGAACTCGGGTTAAAAGAAGCTCGGCTTCCAACCGGGACTCCTCAATTCCCTTTTCGGCAAAGTACCGGGTGGTCCAATCCAATAGTTCTTTTATATTCCAGGTTTGTGCCACTTAATCCACCTGCTTTAATCTCTCTGCCTGGTCATGCGTAATAAGCGCATCTACAATCTGGTTAAGCTGCCCACCCAAAATTAAATCCAACTTATGCAGGGTAAGATTAATTCTATGGTCGCTTACGCGTCCCTGCGGGAAATTGTAAGTACGAATTCGTTCACTGCGATCGCCGCTGCCAACCTGATTCTTACGCGTTCCAGCCAACTCGGCGTTTTTCTCTTCTTCCATTATCTCTTTAACGCGAGCACGCAATACACGCAAAGCCTTGGCTTTATTCTTATGCTGTGATTTCTCATCCTGGCAGGTTACGACAATACCAGTAGGAATATGTGTAATCCGCACCGCCGACTGAGTAGTGTTTACTGACTGTCCTCCCGGACCACTGGAACAATAAACATCAATACGCAACTCATTCTGGTCAATTTCCACTTCCACTTCTTCTGCCTCAGGTAATACCGCTACCGTTGCCGCTGAAGTATGGATACGACCACCTGACTCGGTGCTGGGAATTCTTTGCACGCGATGCACACCTGACTCATATTTAAGTTTGCTGTATGCTCCCCGTCCATCAATAACAAAAATAATTTCCTTTATTCCACCAATATCTGTATAATGTGAATCCATTATCTCTACACGCCATCCCTGTTCTTCGGCATAACGGGAATACATTCTAAACAAATCCCCGGCAAACAAGGCCGCCTCTTCCCCGCCGGTTCCGGCCCTGATTTCCATAATTACACTCTTTTGGTCATTCGGGTCCTGAGGCAGCAACAGTACCTTCAATTGCTTTTCCAATTCCGCCAATCGCTCCTGCAAGCTTTGGCTTTCTTCTATTAACATTTCCCGGAAATCCTCATCCTGGTCTTCAGCCAGCATTTCCCGGGATTCTTCCAATTGCCGGGCTACTGATTTATATTCCTTATAATGATTGACGACTTCATCCATATCAGCCCGGGCCTTGGCATACTTCTGAAATTGAGCCTGGTCAGCCAGGACTTCCGGACTGCCCAATAATTCAATTAATTCATCATAACGATCCTCAAGGCTCTGTAACTTGTCGAGCATTTTTAATATCCTCCTCGAATAAAGGGTAACTTAATGGGCACCTGCTCCCAAAGGTACTAAAGACTCATCAATAACCGCAGGCTGGTCCTCTGCTGCCAGCACTGCCTTTAAAGCAGTCAAAGCAACTTCCAGCTGGGTATCATCCGGCTCCCGCGTAGTCAGCCCCTGCAACCATAAACCGGGGGCAATAATCCAGCCGGCCCAGCGATTCTGATAAAAACGACCTGAAAACTTGATGAACTCATAACCCAGACCAGCTATAATCGGTAATACCGCCAACCGGGTCCAGATTCTATAAAAAAGGCTTCCCTCACCTAAAAAAACAAATACCAAAATAGACAGTACCATTACAATCAATAGAAAACTGGTTCCGCAACGGGGATGTCGGGTAGAGTGACGACGCGCATTTTCAACCGTCAGCTCTTCACCAGCCTCAAAAGTAAAAATAGACTTATGCTCCGCCCCATGGTACATGAACACTCGTTCAATTTCTTCCATACGGGAAATTGCATAGACATAAAGCAGGAAAAACCCAATTCTGAGCAAACCCTCCACCAGATTTTGGGCAACGACCCCTCCCAGCCAAGCCTGCGTAAAATGCACTGCGGCTGTAGGTAATATAACGAAAAGCAATATTGCCAGAACAAACGCCAGTACTCCGGTAATCAACATCTCCATCGGGGAAATTTCTTCTTCTTCCTCTTCCATGGACATATTGGCCGATTTATTTAACATGCGTATGCCCAGAGCCATCGAATCAATAAGCACAAAAGTACCCCGTATAAAAGGCCACTTCAAAAATGGATAACGGGATGCGAAACTGCTGACCGTTTCTCTTTCCAAATCTATTTCTCCATTTTGTTTTCGAACTGCCACAGCAGCATTTTCGGGACCACGCATCATAACCCCTTCAATAACTGCCATACCTCCATATTGGAAACAAGGCTTCATAATATCCGCCTGCCTTCCTATATATATTATGCAAAAAGGCGATATATAAAAATAGCAGAGGAACTCCTCTGCTATTACGCATTACCCACTAGTTTAAGCCGTACTTTTTCTTAAACTTATCAACTCGTCCGGTGGTATCTACAAGTCTGGATTTATTTCCGGTATAAAACGGGTGGCATTTGGAGCATATCTCCACTTTTATGTTTTCCTTTGTAGAACCAGTTTCAATCTCGTTACCGCAAGCACACCTGGCTACGGCCCGATGATACTGAGGATGTATATTATCCTTCACCATGTTCACCTCACTTTGGGAAAATATCTATTAAAACATAACATTTTGCCTGTACTAAAGCAAACTGCAAAAAAAATTATAGCAGTAATCATATCAAAAAACAAGTAAAAGAATGCTTAGTGTCTTGTTGATCAGCAATAATGTCATGGTATAACCCTCTTTTTTAATGTCAACCCTAATAGCTGTGAATGTAAACCTGCAAAGAATCAAATACTAGGCAGAGGCAGAGGCTAAGGTTATTATAATAAACAGGCTTTTGAATCGAACACAAATACAAAGGAGGGACCATTTTGGCATTAATAGGAGACCCTTTTGTCGCAAATGTAAACAAACAAATGACTACTACAGAACTGATTCAAGCTCTGCGGGTAGATATTGTAGGAGAAATGGAAGCGATCATCGTTTATGAAGCCCATGCCAGTGCAACATCCGATGAAAGGGTAAAAAAAGTTCTGATGCACATTGCCGATGAGGAAAGGCATCATGTAGGAGAATTGCAGCAACTGCTGTTTATGCTTAATCCAAATGAGCAGAAATTCATAGATCAGGGGATGCAGACGGTACAACAACAACAGACTCAGAACTTTCAAGGTTCTATACAATAGGGACACAAAATCTATATTACGTTAATTCAATCACCGGCAACACCACCCACTACCAAAGAATACCCTTAGCCGGGAACCCGAGTTAAATTAAGAGATTAACCATGAACCTCGTACTTTAACAAGCACGGGGTTTTTTATGTTAGTACCGCTCGTGTCATTAACTCTCCTACTATTCGGGGGTGGGAAACATGTAAGCTTTTCGGTTATCCGATCGAGCCGACCGAAATTAATAAATAAACCTCGGGTATATTCAGAACTTATGTTCTATGTTAAAATATGATAGGAGTTACCGTTAGGCGGTTGGTCACTTCCCGGCAAGGGGGGTGATACTTATGATCACATATAACGAATTGTTTCAATTCTGCCTGGTAATCATAGGAGTTATTACCCTGTGTATACTGCACAGAAAATAACTAGACCGCCTTTGTGTAAGGCGGTCTAAACCTTTTCAGGACCTACCGCCTCACGACAAGCGGTAACTCCTTTTGTATTTATATACTAACATGCAGGAATATATTAGTCAAAAATGCCGATGAATATACCAGAAATATTTATTCCAGGTTGACAACAACCCCATCTCCCTCTCCCTATCAATATTGAAAAAATATTAATCATGTAAAATCCTCAATTATATGAGAGTTTTGCATAATTAGCTTTTCTTCAAATTCTCACGTAACTTTAAAATGTCATCCTGAGCGTTAGCGAAGGATCTACACGACTTACGAGACTCCCCCTGAGGGCCTACTGATACATCCTGTCGGTACTGGTTCCAACATAAGTTGCCGGAATAGAAAATCACAGTAAATTTAAAAATTATTCTTTCAAAGTCAAAAAGACGATAAATAAATTAGGAGGTATTTTTAATGACAAAAGCCAAAATGTGTATTGG
>JAQVWB010000096.1 GCA_028698695.1 Syntrophomonadaceae bacterium
ATTGGTGACAAGCAACAATCCGGGCCATAAGCTGCGGGAGCTTTTAATGTCACAGGAGGTAATCCATGACCAGAGTTAAAATATGCGGAATTAAAACCATACAGGAAGCTAAATATGCATGTGATTATGGAGCCTGGGCAATAGGTGAGGTTTTTGCACCTTCCCCGCGCAGGATTTCAATTGAAGATGCCCTGCACATTAATCGCCAGTTAGATAATAGTGTACTTAAGATTGGTGTATTTGTTGATGAAAGCATAGAGAGGGTTAATCATGTTGCAGACACATGCGGATTGGACATGGTGCAATTACATGGCAATGAAACTCCTGATTATGTTAAGCAGATAAATAAACCGGTATTAAAAAGTATTGCCGTAAGGGGCCCGGTTACAATAAACTTTTTAAAGCCCTGGCAGGCATGGGGATTTATTTTCGATGCTCCGCGCCCGGCAGGAGCTAAAGCCAATGGAGGCAATGGAGTAACCTTTCCCTGGGAATGGTTGGATGCAATTAAGGGGCGCCAGGATGTTTTTCTGGCGGGAGGCCTGACGGTACAAAATGTTGACAGTGCCATACGCCGGGTGTTACCCGGAGGCGTTGATGTATCAAGCGGTGTTGAGGATTTCAGGGGTGATAAGGATGCGGAAAAAATAGCCGCATTTATGGCCCAAGTACGGGAAACGGATCGCGATATGGCTGGACGAGGGAGGGAAAAACATGAATGATATTAAACTGGCATTGCGCAGCGGAAATCCTACTACAAAAGTGGATATAAAAACTTCCGCCGGGACGGTTTCGATAGGTGACGGCAGTTGTACGGTGATAGCCGGACCATGTTCAGTAGAATCACAGGAGGGGTATTTGGAAATTGCTTTATTACTAAAGGAATTGGGTGTGCAGATATTGAGGGGTGGAGCCTATAAACCCCGGACATCACCTTATGCATTTGCAGGTCTGGGGGAAGCTGGATTAAAAATATTGGAAGAAGCTCGTCAGTTAACCGGGTTACCGGTAGTAACAGAGGTTATCGATATAAGAGATCTGGACCTGGTTATGCAATCCTGTGACATGATTCAGATTGGAAGCCGTAATATGCAAAATTTTCCTTTGTTAAGAGAAGCAGGCCGCTGTGGTCATCCGGTAGTATTAAAGCGAGGAATGGCAGCAACTATTGAGGAGTGGTTGCTGGCAGCGGAATATATTCTGAATGAAGGCAATCAGCAGGTGGTGCTATGTGAAAGGGGAATTCGTACTTTTGAGCCCCTGACCCGTAACACCCTGGATATAAATGCGGTAGCTTTATTAAAAGAGATGTCTCATTTACCTGTATTGGTAGACCCCAGTCATGCTACGGGAAGAAGGTCCCTGGTTGCACCGGTGGCTTTAGCAGCTAAGGCAGCCGGAGCAGATGGAATAATGGTGGAGGTTCATCAACGGCCTGACGAAGCCTTGTCTGACGGAAGTCAGTCTTTGAATCCAGGTCAGTTTGCCCTGCTGGTAAGTTCTTTGCAGGGGATTAATGCTGCAGTTGGCCGGTTAGCAAATTAATATGGATCAGCGGGTTTTATTGCGCTTACGTTGATCAGCGCGTATTTGTTTATCCTGCTTTCGTTGTTGGCGGCCTTCTTTGGAAAATACCGCCTCGTATTTTGCCTGTTGACGGCGATCTCCCGGGAAAATATTCTCCAGTCCTTTTTTAACTACCAGAGTATGTCCTTCATCAAATGGCAGTGCTATTGGCAGGTTGGATTCACCTGGAACGACTGAATACGAATGTTTTTTTATGAGTGGACATTGCTTTAAGGATTGGCGTACTTCACTTTTTATTACCGAAAATCCTCGCTCGCTATGATGCCCCTTACCATGATTAATATCCAGCATATCGACCTGGTGCTCAAGACACCAGGTCAAACTATTTTCCAGCTTTTGTTTGGCTTCCTGTAAATTATGCCCATGCAAATCTAATCGTTCTATTTTCAAAAAAACTTCTCCTTACCGGCACTAATTGTTCAATTTTAACATATTTTATTAATGAACGAGTAGCATTCTATCAACAGGTCCTAAAAGTCCCAAAAAAGTCGTGATTGATGAATTAATTAGCATGGGGAAATTGTCCTGAAAAAAATATCCAGTAAAGAGGAATCTGGAGGAAATTAGGCGAATACTAAAAACAATAGTTTGAAAAATTCGGGACTCTTGCTGAGGTGAATTAATGATGATTGGACCATCAAATGGAAGTGCCGGGCAGCATTTATCCCATTCAATAGTCGTAATGCAAAAGGCATTGAGTCAATCAGAGCAGCCAGTTTTTATGGGATTGCCCAACGGTAAAATTATATATGCCAATCAGGCCTTTATTGATATGCTGGGTTATCCTGCTGAATTAATTAATGAATTATCCTGGGACAATGATATTACCCTGCTATCCTCAAACCATGATGAAGAAGCCAGTATTAAAAAGTTAATTCAAACCGGAGAAGACCAACAATATAAAAAATATCTGGTGACAAAATATGGTGTTGTTTTTGAGGTACAAGTTGATGCCTATAGCCTTATGGAACCGGATTATGAGCCAACGATAATCGCTTTTTTCATCAATAATACTGTAAAAGCTTCAGATATCCCGGCAGATGTGCCGACGGATGAAGAAATTGCAGAAATACAACCCATAGATTATCAATATCTGCTGGATAATATTAACCAGATTTTTTATACCTATGGCCTGGATGGTCGTATAACTTATGCCAATAAAAAATCGATTGATATTTTAGGTTTTAATCCTGAAGAAGCTATTGGTATTCCTCTATGGGAGTTTGTACCGCAGCGCTATAGAGAAAGTTTCATAACGGAGCTTAACCGGCGTTTGGACACCAGCAAACCTGGTACCTACCTGTCAACCGTTATTCATCGGGATGGTTCTGAAAGAGTTTTTAATCTGAAAGTTTCACCTATTATCAAACAGGAGAAGGTTATGGGGGGAATGACTCTGGCAGAAGACGTTACCGAATCACGTCGTATTAACAAAGAATTACGGGAAAGTAATAAAAAACTAAATCGTCTAAGCCAGGAACTAATTGCTGCTAATCAGCAATTACTGGCTACTGAAGAGGAATTACGTTTTCAATTGGATGAATCGGAAAAAAACAAAGATGCGCTGGCTAATGCTCATCAGCGGTTGGAGACATTATTTGATTTTTTGCCTGATCCAACCTATGTTATTAATCCGGAAGGCCAGGTGGTAATGTGGAATCGGGCTATGGAGTCATTAACCGGTATCAGGGTCAGAGATATCGTGGGTAAAGGCAACTATGAGTATGCCATCCCGTTCTTCGGATGCCGTAAACCCATGCTGATTGATCAGGCCCGACCCGGCGATCAAAATAATGAATATATCAAAGTTAACCAAAAAGGCCAGAATACCTGCTTTGCTGAGTTTTATTCTACCCAACTGGGGAAAAAAGGGACTTATTTAGCCGGTAAGAGTTCATCCCTTTATAATCAGCGTGGAGAGTTGATTGGTTATATAGAAACTCTCAGAGATGTTTCAGCTAGAAAGGAAGCTGAAAATGCACTGTTTGAAAGTGAAAAGCGCTACCGTACTATAATTGAGAGAATAGAAGATGGTTACTTCGAAGTAGATTTATCCGGAAACTTTGTTTTTTGTAATCGGTTTTTAAATGAGAAGCTTGGTTACCAGGCAGAAGAATTCTTAAAACTTGGTTTTCGTGATGTGATGGATGAAAGAAACCAGCAAATAGTAAAAGCTGCTTTTAACCGGGTATTTTTAACGGGTAAACCGGTACGAGATTTTGAATGGCTGGTAAAGGGCAGAAGTGGCCGGGAGATGTATGTTGAAAGTACGGTTCTGCCCATTTATTCTGAAGGGGAAATTGCTGGTTTCCGTGGCCTGGTTCGCGATATCAGTGATCGAAAAAAAGCAGAAGAAGCCTTGCAGAGAAGTGAAAGAAATCTTTCCCAGCAGGTCAATTATTTAAATACATTGATTCATAATCTTAATGAAATGTTTTTCACCTATGATTTGGAAGGAAAGATTGCCTTTGTTAATAAACGCTCTTATGACGTGGTCGGATATTATCCTGAGGAGATGTTGGGCATCCACATAACCGAGCTTGTTCCGGCTGAGTTTCGCAATAAAGTTCGTTCCGGTATCGCTGAAAGATTGGAGCAGGGGCTTAACGGTAGTTACAATTTGCCGGTAATACATAAGAATGGTTCAGAACGTATTATTAAACTAAATACTTCACCGATACGGGATACTCAAAACCGCATAATCGGTGGTATGGTACTGGCTGAAGATGTTACCGAGCGTAATCGTGCTGAACGGGCTCTTGCTATCAGTGAAGCTCAATATCGGGCTATAGTTGAGGACCAGACGGAACTGATTTATCGTTCATTGGCGGACAATACCCTTACTTTTGTTAACGCAGCTTATTGCAGATATTTTGAAATGTCCAGAGAAGATATATTGGAAAAGGACATATATCCTGAAGTATACCGGGAAGACCAAAACATGGTGAGCAGCAGCTTAAGAGGCTTGTCTGCCGATAATCCTGTTTGTACCCTTGAATATCGTATAGTAATGCCGGATGGAAGTTTGCGCTGGCACCAATGGACTCATCGGGCTATCTATAATCAAACCGGTGAAATAGTAGACTATCAATCCGTAGGGCGGGATATTAATAAGAGCAAATTGGCGGAGGAGAAACTTACTTTTTTAAGCCAGCATGATGTGCTTACCGGGCTTTATAATCGTCTTTATTTTGTACAGGCTATGCAATAGTGTGAAACTAAATATGAACCGGTAGGATTGATTATGTGTGATGTTGATGGTTTAAAACAGACAAATGATACTCTGGGACATAAACAGGGTGACCACCTGCTTCAGGTGGTAGCCTGGGTTATTAAGAGCTGTTTTCGCGAAGAAGACATTGTTGCCCGGGTAGGCGGTGATGAATTTGCAGTTATTGTTCCGCGTGGCAATAGTAAGCGTATGGAAAATGCCACCTCGCTGATTAGAAAGGCAATTAATGATTATAATTGTGAAAATCAAGATTTTCCGATAAATGTTTCGGTTGGTTATGCCTTAAGAACCGATTTTAATGTCAGCATGGCAGAAGTTTACAGAAATGCGGATAATAATATGTATCAGGATAAATTGAGTAAAAAGGATCACCGCGGTTGAATGGTTTTAACAAACAATAATAGAGTCCCTACTTGGGAAGTAATTCCTTTAAAGAAACTGCTATATTTAATGACTTTCCTGATAGCGGAAATGACCAATAATCTGCCAGCGCTGTAAACAATCTTCTTCCCGGGCCTGACCGGCATTATGTATTACCAGAGGCACTCCCCGCCAATTAGTTCGATCACTGATTATTCCACAATGTTGATCACCATTGGCAAAACGCCAGTATACCAGATCCCCCCATTGCCATTCGTCAAATTTTCCGACTACTTCTGTGGTCAATTCCAGGGCATGTCTTTGCATATAGGTCATCTGGTTGGGGACCCGCCGATGATCAATGTTAGCATCGGGAGCAGATAAGCCCCAATTATCCGGATAAAGGTTAAAATTCACTCCCATATCTTCATGGATTAATTTTTGCAGATCAATGCCGGCATTTCGATATGCTCTGATTATTACATCAGTGCATGCCCCCCGTTCCGGAGAGACATCTCCCTGCGGATAAGCAATAACTTCGTAAGAGGCATCGTATATGGTGCCATTGTAAACTTCCTGACGGGCACCGAGCAGTATTAAGTCCTTTATGGTACGTTTTTCTGGTGCAATCTTTTCCACCGGCGAAGGCATAACTGATGCTTGCCGACTTATCTCATCATATATCGGGGGAATAAATCCCGAATGCCAACCTTTAACCACTGACAGGGAAATTACGACAAGTATTAACAAAGAAATAATAAGCAGAGGTCTTTTCATTTGTCTATTTCCTTATAAGCATATTTTTAGTATTGATATAATCGGTTACTGATTTTTAATCGTATACTATAGAATCTATTGTAAGGCGATGTTTACGAACTGACAAGGGATTGAATTTCAGTAGAAAAATATGCTGATTAATCTGGCAAGTTAAGGTTACGCTGATTACTGCTGCCGGTTTGTGATATGATTATAATTAGAAAGCTGGCATAAACAGTATTATTTACTAAGGTGGTTGTACTCATGGCAATAAACATTTTGGATGGAATGAACGAACAGCAACTGGAAGCCGCATTGCATATGCAAGGACCCTGTATGGTTTTGGCTGGAGCAGGAAGCGGCAAAACTAGGGTGCTGACCCACCGAATAGCTCATTTAATGCAACAGGGGGTTTCCCAGCAGGCAATTTTAGCCATTACCTTCACTAATAAAGCGGCTCAGGAGATGAGAGGCCGGGTAACAACTGTAGTACCGGATTTTGCAGGACAATGGGTGCAGACATTTCATTCGGCCTGTTATCGTATATTGCGTATGGATATTCATCATCTGGGTTATGAACGGAATTTTACTATAGCTGATGACCTGGACAGCAAGTCTTTGGTAAAGTCCATTTTAAAAGAAGAAGGCGACTATGAAACCAAAGCAGATGAACTAACCTACTTAATCAAGCAAGCTAAAAATAGTTTAAAGAGTCCCGAAGAATCATTTGGAGATATGAATCTTTCTCATCAGATTCTGGAAAAATACAGACGCGTGTTCACTTTGTATAATTATCGGCTTAAGGAATTAAATTGTCTTGATTTTGAAGATTTGATTCTACTGTCTATTAATTTATTCCGGCATCATCCCAAAGTTCTGGAGGCATACCAGAATCGTTTTGAATACATCATGATAGATGAATATCAGGATACTAATTACGCACAATATTTGTGGGCCAAATTACTGGCATCACAGGAACCAAATATATTTGTAGTCGGGGACCCTGATCAGTCAATTTACAGTTGGCGGGGGGCTGAACCCTATAACATCAAGAGATTTTTACGCGATTATCCGGAAACGCGCATTATAAAACTGGAAAGGAATTATCGTTCCACTCAGGCTATTTTAAAAGCAGCTAATGCAGTTATATGCAATAACGAAGATCGGGAAGAAAAAACACTATATACGGATAATGATTCCGGGGAATATATTATGCATTTTTGTGCCGGCGATAGTTTTCAGGAAGCCAGATATATTGCTGACACTATTGCAGAAATTGTAGCCCGGGAGGAACGTTCTTACCGGGATTTTGCGGTGTTTTACCGTACTCATGCCCAGTCGAGAGCCCTGGAAGAAGCTTTGCTGAGACATTATATTCCTTATAAAATTATCGGAGCCCATAAGTTCTACGAACGCAAAGAAATTAAGGATATAATTGCTTATCTGCGTCTGGCATGTAATAATGGGGATCGTTTGAGTTTTGAACGAATCATTAACGTACCCCGAAGGGGAATCGGCGATAAGACGCTGGAGAAAATTGAAACCCTGGCTAATGAAAACCAGACTACCTTGCTGGAAGTATTGGCTAAACCGGATATGATCCCGGGTATAAACCGCAAAGTATTAAATGCCTTGCAGGATTTTTTCGGTATGATTACTTACTTTGGTGACCTGGCTAAATCAGGGGCATCCCCGGGAGGAATTCTGGACCATATTCTGGAAATGACTGGT
>JAQVWB010000097.1 GCA_028698695.1 Syntrophomonadaceae bacterium
CAGCTGACTGGAGACAAGCTTCTGCAGAAGAAGTACCGTTATCATACTGGTTATCCAGGCGGCTTAAAAGAAATGAACTATAAGACTCTGCTGCAAAAACGTCCGGAAAGAGCGATTGAAGTAGCCATCAAGGGCATGCTTCCCCATAATCGTCTGGGCGATCAAATGTATAGAAAGCTCAAAGTATATCGTGGCAGTGAACATCCCCATCAGGCTCAGAAGCCAGTAGTTCGCGAGCTTAGAGGGTAAGGAGGAGCATTATGGCAAAGGTACAATACTGGGGAACCGGAAGAAGAAAAGAGGCCGTTGCCAGGGTAAGGCTGGTGCCTGGAGACGGAAATATCATAATTAATGATCGTAAGTTTGAAGATTATTTTCCTAATAAGACCAGTCGTTTGATTGTTGAACAACCCCTGGAAGTGACACAAACCAGCGGTAGGTTTGATGTAATCTGTCGTGTTCATGGCGGAGGAGTAAGCGGACAGGCCGGAGCTGTACAATTAGGTATTGCCCGGGCTCTGACCAAAGCCAATGAAGAATTGCGCCCGACGCTGCGTAAAGCTGGTTTCATGACCCGTGATCAGCGTATGAAAGAGCGTAAAAAATACGGCTTGCACAAAGCTAGAAAAGCGCCTCAATACTCAAAACGTTAAATTGCATAAAACACCAAAAAGCTCCCTTTTTAAGGGAGCTTTTTTTGTGGGGAGGTTCTTTTTGTTTTCTGGCGAGTCAGGTTGGGTGAGAGTTACATTACGTTCAGGGGTTATAGTTAAGAACGCTCGGGTCCGGCCTTCAGTTAGATGAAATTAGCCAGGCTGGTATCTTTCTAATTACTTGAAAACAAACCTGTTTTGAGTTAGTTGACTTTAATCGCCTTTACCCCCCTCGCTAACCTTAACCATAACCCCCTGCAAACATAACAGAAGCACGGAAGTTCTGTTTGTTTCCAGCTTTAAAAAGGTATAATCATATTTTGTTTCGCTTATATATATGAAAAGTAAAATTATTTGGGGGATGATGAGTATATTTAAGCGGGCAATATTTATACCTGAGCGTACTTATAAGATTGGCTTGGTTGCCATTCTGGTACTAATTCTGGGATTAGCCGTGATATGGGGGGAAAGACCGGTAGCTCAGGTGGCATCTTATGCAGTGGCTAACCGGGTTATTGTTATTGATCCTGGTCATGGAGGTTTTGACCCGGGAGCGCAACGCGGGGAACTGAAAGAAAAAGAAATTACTTTGGCCATCAGCCGGAAGCTTGAGCAAAAATTAAGTAAAGCCGGAGCCATGGTTATTTTACTGCGTGACAGCGATGAGTCTTTATCAGATTCTGAGCTTAAAGGCTCTCTGTCAGAACGTAAGCGTCAGGACCTGGCGCGTCGTGTGGAGAAGGCTAATGAAGCTAAAGCAGATTTATATATCAGCATTCATGCCAATGCAGACCCCAGCCCTCGTTGGCGGGGCGCACAAACCTTTTATAATCAGGCCAGCCCGGAGGCGAAATTGTTAGCTGAGAGTATCCAACAGGAATTAACTGTTGGTTTGGGGAATACTAACCGTAAGGCACTTTCCGGCAACTACTATATTATTGATAACACCAATATGCCGGCAGTAATTGTAGAAGCAGGTTTTTTATCCAATCCTGAAGAAGCCAGGTTGTTATCCCAACCGGACTATCAACAGCAGGTGGCTACCGCTATATTTACAGGTATAAGCAAATATCAGGCTAATCTGCTGGTTGATAAACAAAACTAAGCAAGGAGGGAGTTATGTGCTTACTTATGCCGCATTATCGCCCCATCCCCCTCTGATTATCCCCGATATCGGGGGAGAGCGATTAAAAGATGTAGCTGATACAGTCCGGGGCATGAAACAGATGGCAGCAGAACTGGCTGCCAGCAAGCCGGATACAGTTGTGTTTCTGACTCCTCACGGCAATGTATTCGGGGATGCTATATCCATACTAAGCGAGCCGTTACTGGAGGGCAGTTTGGCCTCTTTTGGCAGCAATATGAAGTGGACAGGCATAGCCAATGACCTGCCGTTAGTCAGGGAAATAACTGATAAAGCTATTGACAGCGGTATAAATATTTTATGGGTCGACCGGGAAAATGCCGCCAGACATCGTTTAAATCCGCATCTGGACCATGGCATCATGGTTCCCTGGTACTATCTGCTAGAAGCTGGTCTTGACAACATCCCCATTGTAGCTATAAGTATCGGATTTTTACCCCAGGTGGAATTATATACCCTGGGCTGCATAATATCCGCTGCCGCCGATAAACTACATAAAAAAATTGCCGTAGTTGCTTCCGGAGATATGTCTCATCGACTTAAAGATGAAGGGCCTTATGACTATCATCCTGATGGCCCGGTTTATGACCAACTAATCAGCCGGCTGCTGCAGGAAAATGATTTTGAAGCCATTATCAATCTGCCGGAAGAGCTGAGGGAAAATGCCGGAGAATGTGGTTATCGCTCCATAGTTATTATGTTGGGCTGTCTGGATAAATTACAGGTAAAAACCGAGGTTTTCAGCTACGAAGGCACTTTCGGGGTAGGCTATTTGACGATTGGAATCACTGCTCAGGGGCGGCGGGATTCGTTACTGGAAAAACTGAAAACCTCCCAACTGCAGCAATTGGAGGAAACCCGCCAGGGGGAAAGCCTGCCGGTAAAATGGGCACGGCTGACGCTGGAAAATTATATTAAACAGGGAAGGCTGCCTGAACTGCCATCCGAATATAAACAACTGCGCGACTCAAGTGCCGGTGTTTTTGTATCCTTAAAAAAACATGGCCAACTGCGGGGTTGTATCGGAACCATTGAGGCAGTTTACGATGATATAGCTGCAGAAATCCAGGCCAACGCCATTAGTGCTGCCACCCGCGACCCGCGTTTTTCAGAAGTCCAGGCTGACGAACTGGAGCAATTAGTTTACTCGGTGGATATTTTGGGAAAAGCCGAGCCCTGTTCCCGTGAAGACCTGGATCCGGTGCAGTATGGAGTAATAGTCAGTCGCGGTTCACGGCGGGGTTTGTTATTACCGGCACTGGAAGGTGTAAATACGGTGGACGAACAGTTAAATATTGCTTTACAAAAGGCAGGTATAAGACCGGGAGAAGACTATGATATTCAAAGATTCAAGGTAACTCGCTATAGCTAGTCAAACAGGAGGAGGGACTATGAATTATAAAGAGGCCAGCTACTATGAGAAACTGGGGGAGGGGAAGGTAAAATGCCGGCTATGCCCCCACCATTGCCAGTTGAAAGCAGGGCAGAAGGGCATTTGCCGCGTACGTATAAATGAGGAAGGTGTTCTCTATACTATTAATTACCGACAGGTAACCTCGGCAGCTCTGGACCCGATTGAGAAAAAACCTCTTTATCATTATTTCCCCGGAAAACTTATTCTGTCGGTGGGTACCTTTGGCTGTAACCTGGCCTGCCCATTTTGTCAGAATTATAGTATAGCCCATGGAGAACCACCCACTGAACTGCTGGACGAGGAAGGTCTGGTGGAATTGGCTGATCATTATGAAGAGCAGGGTTCGATTGGAGTGGCCTTTACCTATAACGAACCGGGCATATGGTACGAATATGTGTATCAGGCAGCCATGCAGCTGCGGGAACAAAACCATAAAGTAGTCCTGGTGACCAACGGATTTATAGAAGCCGGGCCCTGGCATGAATTATTACCTTTGATAAACGCTGTAAATATTGATGTCAAAGCCTTCAATCCTACATTTTATCGACACCATTGCCAAGGGGATCTGGAACCGGTAAAGAGAAGAGTGGAGGAGGCTGCCCGGGAAACGCATGTAGAAATTACTTATCTGTTGATACCCGGTGAAAACGATTCTGCTGAAGAAATTGAAGCTCTGGCCGGTTGGCTGGCTTCAATAAACCCCAATATTCCGCTGCATATATCCCGTTATCATCCGGCTTACAAATTTGACCGTGAAGCAACGCCATTGGAAAGTATATATTCCGCTTATGACATAACCCGTAAACACTTAAACTATGTATATCTGGGCAATATGGGTTATGACAACAACCATACCCGCTGCCCGAATTGTAACGAAATATTAATCAGTCGTAATTATTATCAAACCGATGTAAGCGGAATGAAAAATGGACATTGTAAGAACTGTGACTTTCCCGTCAGTCATATAATTGGGATATAATCCGGCAATAAAAGAAAGGAGAGAGCAAGGCTCTCCCCTTCTCTATATGAAAGCCGCCGGCAGAAAACCGGCCAGCTGTTCAATGAATAGGTTACCCAATTTTCAGCATATAATACCTTAACTATTAAACAAATGCTGAAAATAATTTAAGATATAATCATAACAATAAGATATATAAAATGCTAAGGGGGATTAAGCAATGTTATATGAATATCTGGTTTTGGAAAAGGGTAATGGAATAGGGACTTTAATTATTAACCGGCCGGAAGCCATGAATGCATTAAATGAAGATTTGCTAAAAGAGCTGGTTCAGGTAACTGATGATATCGCAGCAGACGATGATATCAAGGTGCTAATTATCAGAGGAGCCGGAGAAAAAGCTTTTGTAGCCGGTGCCGACATAAAATTCATGGAAAACTTAAACGGAGTACAGGGCAGGAAGTTTGGGGCTTTGGGTCAATTGGCATTTCGTAAAATTGAACTATTGGAAAGGCCGGTCATTGCGGCTGTAAATGGCTTTGCCCTGGGGGGCGGTTGTGAATTGGCCATGTCGGCTGACATCCGCCTGGCTTCTGAAAACGCCAGATTTGGTCAACCGGAAACGGGCCTGGGCATAACTCCGGGCTACGGAGGAACCCAGCGACTGGCCCGCCTGGTAGGTGAAGGTCGTGCCAAAGAATTAATTTATACTGCCAATATTATTAACGCCCAGGAAGCATATCGTATTGGTCTCGTAAACCATGTATATCCTGCGGAATCCCTTATGGAAGAAGCGGAAAAAATGGCAATGAAGATTATGGCTAATGCACCTCTGGCAGTACGTTTCTCCAAATCGGCCATAAACAAGGGACTGCAGACGGACATAGATACAGGTATGGCTATAGAGGCCGACTTATTTGGATTATGTTTCACCACCCAGGATCAGAAGACCGGCATGAGCGCCTTTCTGCGCAAAGAGAAACCGGAATACAAAGGGGAATAACCGGTGAGCGGTGGTCGTATTTTTTAGAACCTGACTTGACCTGATTTTACCTGCAACATTAAACGTGTTCATAACCCGCAGGGTTAGAACACATCCGTCTCCCTGAAAGGGGACTTAACCTGACGGTTATTTTAATTATTTTTATCTTTTTTGTCATCCTGAGCGAAGCGAAGGATCTCTAACACTCAGGATGACATAAGCGTATAATAATTTACATTGAAAGGAGCAATTATATGGGACAGGCAGTTGTATTTTATTGTGTTACCAGTTGAAGTACCTGTAAAAAGGCCCAGGCGTGGCTGGATGAGCAGGGGATAAAGTATTCCTACTATGATTTACTAAAACAACCACCAACGGCGGAGACTTTAAACGAAATAGCGACAGCAGCAGGGTTAACTGTAAAAGGAATTGTGAACCTGCGCAGCCAGGTGTTTAAGAAAATGGCTATTGACCTGGAAAAGCTGAATGACGAAGAAGTGATAAAATTAATTCGGGATAATCCCCGTATTATGCTCAGGCCGGTGCTTAAAAAAGGGAACAAAGCTATCACCGGCTTTAAGGAAACTGCCTATGGGGAATTCATGCTTTAAAGGGAGATTATAAATGAAAATGCATACCATCACCTTGGGAATAACCAATTGCTATCTCGTTGAAGCCCAGGATGGATATATTATGGTAGATGCCGGCAGCCAGCACCGGGGCAAAAAATTCTTAAGGGCTATACGGCAGCGGGGAATACGGCCTGAGGAAATAAAACTAATCGTCATAACCCATGCCCATTTTGACCATGTGGGCAGTCTGGCCGCTATTCAGGGATACTGCCAATGCCCGATAATGATGCACCCGCTGGAAGCCAGGCTGGTGGAGGGTGCCATTGTAGTTATTCCTCCCGGAGCCAATGCTTTGGGACGTGTAGTCAGCTGGATGGGTGAACATAATAAAATTCTGTTGGGGTTTCCCGCAACTAAAGTAGAATATCTGGTGGAACATGAATATGACCTGAGAGCTTTTGGTGTATCGGGGAAAGTAATATCTACGCCGGGACATACGCCCGGCTCACTATCCGTTGTACTGGATGATGGACGGGCTATGGTAGGGGATCTGGCCATGAACCAGTTCTTCACGCAGAACTACCCCGTTTTTGCCGAACTGCCTGAAAAGGTTTATGCAAGCTGGCAATTGTTAATTGACCATGGAGTCCAGCAGATATATCCTGCCCACGGCCCGGCTTTTTCCATCGAGCGGCTCACAGCCGTTTTAGCTTCCCGAAAATAACGCTCCCCACCGGGAGCTTTTTTTTCGGATAAACACGGGACGGTAAGGTTTTAGAACCTGACTTTGCCCGACTCTTTCTGACTTAACCTGACAGTAATAATAATAAATAAATAGTCAGGTTAAAAATATTGGGGGATAATACTATTTCCATAGACATTACTCACCATATGTAAACCTGTTAAAAATATTAATATCAAATAATCAGTGGAAATCCCTTAAAATCACCCTGTAGGGGACTGCTGATGTGTTCAAGCCTTCGGCTATGAACACAATTAAGGTTGCTGTGTTAACTGCACCTATTATTTTATTGTTGCAATATTATGCATGAGTATGTATAATTATAAAAGTTATTTTTAGAAACATGTTAATTACCTGTTTAAGGGAGGCTATAGATGATGATATCGGCAGCTATTATTGGTGATGGCTATACTGCAGTCGAACTGTTGCGTTTAACTGCTATACATGGGGAACTTGAAATTAACCATATATTTTCTACTGAAAACATTGGCCGTCGTATTGACCAGGTTTATCCTCATTTGCATGGCTACAGCCAACTGGTCTGCGAAGCTACTGATTTGGAAATAATAAAACGGGATTGCCAGGTAGCCTTCATGGCTTTGCCGCATGGTCTTTCTGTACCAATAGTTATGGAACTGAGTAAAGCTGAAGTAAAATGTATTGATTTAGGCGCTGATTTTCGCCTGAAGGATGTAGCTATATATGAGCGCTATTATGAGACGGTTCATGAAGCACCTCATTTATTGACCGAGGCCGTTTATGGCTTACCCGAACTTTACCGGCAGGAGATAAAAAAGGCTGATATAGTAGCCAACCCGGGTTGTTTCCCCACCAGTGCCATTCTGCCTTTGGCTCCTTTGTTGAAGGAAGGTATTATTGGCAATGAAAACCTGGTGATTGATTCCAAAAGCGGAGTTTCCGGAGCTGGCAAAGGACTGAAACCCACCAGTATGTTTTGTGAAGTAAATGAAGGCATCAAAGCCTACGGGGTAGGAACTCACCGTCATGGTCCGGAAATTGCCCAGGAACT
>JAQVWB010000098.1 GCA_028698695.1 Syntrophomonadaceae bacterium
GTGTTTATCTGCGCAATCCGCGTCTATTTCCTTTAATCATAATCCGGAGGGGAGGGAAAAGAAATGTCAACGACTCGTCTTACACAAATGGTTCGCGCTGCTGGTTGAGCAGCCAAAATAGGTCCGGGGACCTTGGAAGAAATTTTAAAAGATTTTCAATTTCCAACCCACCCTGATTTGCTGGTGGGTACTGATACGCGGGATGATGCCGGTGTATATCGTTTAAATCAGGATATGGCCCTTATTCAGACGCTGGATTTCTTTACTCCCATGGTGGATGATCCGTTTTTATTCGGACAAATAGCGGCTGTAAATGCCTTAAATGATGTTTATGCCATGGGGGGGACACCTTTGCTGACTATGAACATTGTAGCTTTTCCGCAATGTGAAGACATGCAGATTTTAAAACAGATACTGGCAGGAGGCCTTAGTAAAATTGAGGAAGCAGGGGCTCTGCTGGTAGGCGGACATACGGTGGATGATATGGAGCCCAAATACGGCCTGGCAGTAACCGGACTGGTACATCCGCAAAAAATAATCGCCAATAAAGGGGCGCGGCCGGGTGATCTGATCTATTTAAGCAAACCGTTGGGCAACGGAATAATTGCTACAGCTATCAAAGCTGAAATGGCAAGCTCGGAGGCCTATACCGAGGCGACAACCTGGATGGCAACCTTAAACCGGACAGCAGCGCAGATTATGAGCGAAGTTGGAGTACATGCAGCCACTGATGTTACCGGATTTGGGTTATTGGGACATCTTTATGAAATGGCCTCTGCCAGTGGAGTCAGTGTACAGGTATGCAGCCGGGAAATAGAATTTATGGCTGATGTTTTGGAATATGCCAGTATGGGCCTGATTCCGGGAGGGGCATATACCAATCGGGATTATCTGGGTGATAAAATTCAATTTGATCAGGGCTTGGACCCGGTAATTAGAGACCTGCTCTGTTCTCCGGAAACAGCCGGGGGGCTTCTGGTAGCAGTTGATGCAACCCGGGCCGGCCAATTGAAAAATGCCTGGAAGGAAAACGGGATACCGGCAATAATGATTGGACAGGTTACCGAACCGGGAGAATCGGTTATAGAGGTTAGGGTATAAATTATAGCGGGTAGGGAGAAAAGTGGAAAGAAAACAATTTGAATTGGGCGATATAGTTCGCATGAAAAAGCAGCATCCCTGCGGCAGCTATTTATGGCAGGTTGTTCGTATGGGAGCCGATATAAAAATCAAATGCCAGGGATGCAACCGTCTGGTTATGCTGCCCCGCATGGAATTTGAGCGTCGCCTGGTAAGAGTTGAAAAAGACCAGCCGTAAATACACATTTGAACCTGTTTGCACATATCATGGAAAAAAGCCAACCTTTACAAAGGTGGGATTAGCCATGCAACTTAAACTGGTAAAACCGCTGCACTTCAATCCGGGAGATTTGGTTACTGTTCGCGGTATGCCGGACGACCGACAATTTTGCATAATCAGCACAAAATATAATAACCAGCAAGAACCCACAGCAGTTCTCAAGGCACTTTTCAACGAAACCTACATCATAGAAAAACCTCTCTCAGAATTAAAAAGTTTGTTGATAAAAGGAATACTTTAGCATAAACCTTGATTACTTGTAGCTGATCAGGTTATAATCAAGTGTATCCCTGCTCCGACTTTGAGCGGAGCCGGCCCTTTTAGGGTTAGTCCATGGGGAGGAGGTGTAACTATGCGCGATTACGAAATAATGTTTATCCTTAAGCCAGACCTGGAAGAGGAAACCGCTACCGAAACCAAAGAAAGACTGCAGAAAATCATAGCCGACTTTGGTGGCGAGTTTGTGGAGGAAGTTAGTGGCTGGGGTAAGAAACGCCTTGCCTATAGCATCGAAGACTATACGGAGGGCGTTTACTATTTATGGAACTTCAAGGGTATTCCAGCTACGGTTCAGGAATTGGACCGGGTTATTAAAATATCCGATAGATTCCTGCGCCATATGATTGTTCGTCAAGATGAAGACTAAAGGTTTATAAGGGGGGGGTTAAGCCTTGTTGAACAGAGTTATCTTAATTGGTCGCCTGACAAGAGATCCGGAACTGCGTTATACGCCTAATGGAATTGCGGTAGTTAAATTTACGCTGGCAATTAATCGTAAATTTAATCGGGATGAAACCGACTTTATTGACATAGTTGCCTGGCGTGGTCTGGCTGAAAACTGTGCCAACTACCTGGGCAAGGGCCGATTAGCTGCTGTGGAAGGCCGTTTGCAAATTCGCTCTTACGAGGGACAAGACGGTCAAAAGCGTAAGGCAGTTGAAGTAGTTGCCGATGATGTGCGCTTTTTGGATAAAGGTGGAAATGCAGGTGCCAGTCGGGAAACTGATTCAGCCAGGAGTAATGCCCCAGGAGATGCATGGGATAATTTAGGCCGTGAGGCCGATCTCGACAATATAGACTTTGTTGACAGCAGCGAAGACAATAACGAGGAAATACCCTTTTAGAAGAGGAGGAACAGAAATTGATCAAGAAGGAAAGGCGTAAAAAAAGACGCCAATGTAACTTCTGTGCTGATAAAGTGGAAAGCATCAATTACAAGGATATACCGAAGCTAAGAAGATACGTTACGGAGAGGGGCAAGATACTGCCTCGTCGTATTACCGGAAACTGTGCTCATCATCAGAGACAGCTCACTTCAGCAATTAAACGGGCCAGGGTTATGGCCCTTCTGCCCTACACATCTGAATAAAATAAAAATGCAAGCCCCTGCGGGGGCTTGATTTTTTACATCATCCCAAAACAATTGGTGAAGATCCTGGTAATACAGATTTTCAAATATGTTATCCTAAAGCGTCAGCAAAGGGGCTCAGGGCTTAACTCAAATTCATAATAACAATACGGTAACCGCAAGCGGGAAGGAAAATAATCCCTTTACGAAGAAAAGCTCTGGAAGGGGGTGGATTCATTGGCAGGAAGAGGATGGGAAATTGATGTAGCTAAAAACTTAAAAACCATAGAATGGTTAAAAGCTGAGCTGGTATCCTCGGTAGGAGGGTTGTTTAAAGCGCTGCAAAAAACGGGAAATGATGCTGTAGCCGAGGCATTGGCGGCAATTATTATCGTAGCATACATACTTGGTCGTCGGGTAGGAGTAAGCTTCCAGCTAATTGATGCTACTATTACGGCTAAATTAAGCGAGAAAATTAATGAATCCCACGAAGTAGAGCAATGGTACGGGGATCTCTCCGATTTACAAAAATACCTGCGTAAATAAGCGGGTCAGGCATATTAAGACAGCCATTACAATATTTTTCACCCGGTTATGGCAGAAAAATCGAGCCAAAAGCACCAAAGTCACCGTCTAAAAAAGAAACCTTATGATCAGGAATAACGTCTGGGCAACTGGCGCGGATAATACATCGAATTAGTCATCCGACAGTATTCCGGTATCAGCAGCATTCTTTTTTAGCGGTAGACAGTCAATGTGATTAGCTGAAGTTATCGGCATATACAGGCAAAGGAGGATTAATAGATGAAGGTAATATTTTTGCAGGATGTAAAAGGCAAAGGAAAGATTGGGGAAATAAAGGAAGTTTCCGATGGTTATGCGCGTAATTTTCTAATTCCCAAAGGTTTAGCGGAAGAAGCTACCAAGACCAGAATCAAGGAGGTAGAAGAGCAAAACCTGCGCCAGAGCAAACAAAAAGAAAAGGAAAAAGCCGAAGCGATCCAACTGCAGCAAAAGTTGGATGGGAAAACTATCCATATTAAAGCCAAAACTGGCGGAGGAGATAAGCTGTTTGGTGCGGTTACTGCCAAAGAAATGGCTCAAAGTTTGAAAGAACAGCATAAGATAAATATTGATAAGAAGAAAATTGACTTGGGTGAACCCATCAAACATTTAGGTGAATACAAAGTAAAAATTAAAGTTTATCCTCTCCTGCAGGCCGAAATAGTGGTAATAGTACAAGCCGCAGATTAGACTTAGGGGGATATATTGTGCAATATGAGGTCAAAAACCAAAAAAGGCCGGAACGGGATAGAACAACGCAGCTTCATTGGAGAATAGAATCAATTTACAAAAGCCTGGACCGATTATACGGCACTCAGGGACTAATATTAAAAGCCAGCCAGCTGGATGCGATTGATCTTATGAGTTCAGAGCAAATCGAGGATCGCTTGCTGGCTTTGCAAAGAATGCTAAAGCAGGACCCGACTATTATGAGCATTGAACCGGAGCAGGATTATGAAGTCCTGCTGCTGGGCATGGAGGAGAAAATAGCTGAACTGCTGGCCCGGCAAGCAATAGAAGAAGAAATTCACGAGCGCATTCAACAGAAAATGAATGATAAATACAATGACTATCTGCGTGATATAAAATTGGAAGTGTTGAAAGAACACCAGCCCAGTCCGGAAAATGCTCAAACACTCAAAAAATATGGCAAACTGGAGAAAATGGAAAACACCAGCCTCAGCTGCTCGGCCCTTGAAATACTGAGGCCGTCCCAAATGGAGGAAATAATTGGTCAGTTATCAGCCAAAAAATCTTTACTTTCCAAACTAAACACACCGTTTCCCCAGCACATTATTCTATATGGTCCTCCCGGGGTTGGGAAAACCACCTGTGCACGGCTGGCACTGGAAATGGTAAAAGGACTCGGGCAGAATCCTTTTCGTGGAGATGCACCCTTTATTGAAGTAGATGGCACTACCCTGCGCTGGGACCCGCGTGAATCGACCAATCCCTTGCTGGGATCAGTACATGACCCCATATATCAGGGAGCGCGCAAGGAATTAGCTGAAGACGGTATCCCAGAACCGAAACCAGGTCTGGTTTCCGAGGCCCATGGGGGTATATTATTTATTGATGAAATTGGAGAAATGGACCCGCTGTTGCAAAACAAACTGCTTAAAGTACTGGAGGACAAACGGGTTTATTTTGAATCCTCCTATTATGACTCCCATGACGAGCGAATTCCCCGTTACATCAAACAAATATTTGAACAGGGCATTCCGGCTGACTTTGTACTTATCGGTGCAACCACGCGCAGTCCGGCAGAAATAAGTCCAGCCTTGCGCTCCCGCTGTATGGAAATATTCTTTGATCCCCTGTCTCCCGAACAGATAACTGAAATAGTGAAACTATCGGCAGGCAAACTGGCAATCAGCATTGAATCGGGAGTGGAAGAACTAATTGGTCAATATATAACCGAAGGCCGCAGCGCCAATAAACTATTAGTAGATGCTTATGCACTGGCTTTAAACGAATCGCAGCAACAGATACCGGTAACCGTAACCTGCAGCCATGTGCGTGAGGCCATCCTGCATGCTCGTATCACCCCGCCGTTGAAAACTGCTGTTGGGGATAAAGCTGCCATAGGAAAAATTTTGGGGTTAGGAGCCTGGGGTCACCAGGGTGGGTTAATAGAAATAGAAGCAATTGCCTTTCCGGCGGAAAAACCCGGAGAAGGCACTATTCGCTTTAATGATACTGCCGGGTCAATGGCTCGGGATTCAGTCTTTAATGCTGCCTCGGTATTACGTAAAGAAACCGGAGAAAACCTGAAAAACTATGACCTTCATATCAATATAATCGGGGGAGCCAATGTAGATGGTCCTTCTGCCGGAGCAGCTATTTATCTGGTAATCCTCAGTGCTATAAGGCAAATACCCATTTGTCAGGATATTGCCATCACGGGCGAACTGTCAATACGGGGTAGGGTTAAACCTATCGGTGCTCTGCATGAAAAAACTATTGGTGCCTGCCGGGCAGGAATACGAAGAATTATTGTTCCAGCCGATAACCTGGTTAACAACCCATTGTGTAAGGATGGTGTAGAAATCATACCTATTAATAATATTAATGAAGCCTTACCCCATATCTTTATGGCAGAATAATGAGACCGGAGATAATTCGAGAGCATCAAAAAGGTTATCCTGAAGAGCAACAGGCGGTGAAGGGTGACTCCAGTCTGAAAGTTTGGCTCTTTTTTTAAAGGGTTATTTTTATTGCCGCTCAAAAACCTGTTATAATAAATCTACTAAATATTAAATATGGGCGCGTAACTCAGCGGGAGAGTGCTACCTTCACACGGTAGAAGTCGTGGGTTCGAAACCCTCCGCGCCCACCATAAAAAGCAAGAAACAGCGGGGGTAATCCCCGCTGTATGTTTATTTAGAGTACGAGTAAAAGCCCTATTTTACGCTAATCATCCGTATTATTCACGTTTTTCTCCGGCTGTAAAGCTACTATTAAGTACAGCGTTGATCATATTCAGCTTAGTGTAGTCACCTTCTGTGAACTGTCCCATCAAGTTTTCCGCTCCAAGCAACTGGTCACGAATAGCGTTATCATCCAAACCTGCTTTACTTAATTGCAATGCACTTGCCTGCAGATTTTTGCTCCATTCGATTTTTTCACGCAGCTTATCCCTTCCGGACTCATATATTTTTCCACCCGAGCAGAATATAGTATTAAAATCATAGTTCAATAAATTTTCCAGGGAAGCCATAGTAACGTCAAAGTCTTCGTTTTTCCTGAGATGTGTAACCTTCACCGAGCGGAACAAATCACCGGTAAAAAGCCATCCATTTTGTTCCTCAAAAAGAGCGATATGATCCATGGAATGCCCAGGGGTGTGAATGACATGGAACCTATAATTACGTCCATCTATGTAATCACCTGCAGATTGACATTTTGATGAAGGTGGCAGGTCGAATAAAAAGCGTTGATAATACAATAATTGTGGTGTCCATAGGGAAGTGTCGTTAATCAGTGGAACCGCGGCCGGATGTGCCAATATCGGGATACCCCGTTCTTCAAAAAGAGGATTATTGCCAACATGATCTTCATGGTGATGGGTGTTTACCACTAAATCTACTTCCAGATCATCCAGGAAGGGTTTTAAATCCTGACGTTGACTTAAGGGTCCGGTATCGATTAACAGGCCATCTGCATAATATAGAGCCATAGTATAAACCGTCCGGCCTTCGACCTCAATATTAACAAGCAGCTGAACAATTTCCCCAAAATCGTTGCGAATGATCATATTAAACAGCTCCTTACTTTAAATACGGCTAAAGCATCCCCGGTCGGTAAAATGATTAGTATTTCATAACCTTACGGTTTATTTATGATTATATGGGAAGAAATGTGGGATTATAGCCCCCGCCTATATTTTCTAGCGAATTAAATATATAATATAGCAATGGTGTAATTTGATAAAACAAACGTAATAAAGTTGAACAAATAATAAAAACAAAACACCAAGTATACATATAATACCAATATTATAACAGGTTTTATATACAGCTATGGAAATAACCATTGTGCTATTTTTTAAATAAGCTTAGAATGTAAATTTCCAGACAGTTTTATTATTTTTATTGGAGGTGCCAAATTGCTGCGCTTAATATCTAATGGAGTATACCTGTTAAACGGACAAAACCTGGTTGAAATTGGAAAAAACCGGGAGATT
>JAQVWB010000099.1 GCA_028698695.1 Syntrophomonadaceae bacterium
CATCCAGCGCACTCTCCAATGTAGTTGACATATCAATTACATCGACAATCATTACCAGCAAGTTTTCCCGTACTGCCTGCCGGGCACCGGAGGCGTCAGTCGTAACTATTATGCTCTTTAATCGGTCCATGGCACTCTCCCCTTTCGCAGGCATACTCTAAAACTGAGTTGCAGCAGCAGCATAATCGCTATATTCTTTACTTTCCCTGCAAATAATAGAGATATTGAATAGCTATTATACTTTTTCCATCTACAATTTGTCCGGCAAATATTGCCTGGTAAGCTTCTTCCAAAGGCATTTTTACCGGCTGTACAAACTCATCCTGATCCAGATTCATCTTTCCCGGAGAGAGTCCTCTGGCCAGATACAGATGCAGATATTCATCACAAAACCCCGGTGCACTGTGATAACCCAAAATCCTCTCCCACTGCCCGGCATGCAGACCGGTTTCTTCTTCCAGTTCACGACTGGCACAATCCAGGGGGTTTTCACCTGGTTCCAGCGTTCCCGCCGGTATTTCCATCAGAACTCTTTCCAGTGGTTTACGATACTGACGAACCAGCCAGACCATTTGCTCATCATCTACCGGTAAAATTCCTACTGCACCCGCATGTTCCACAATCTCCCGCGTACTGGTTTTCCCATTGGGCAGTTCTACCGTATCTACTCTGAGCTTGACAATTCTACCGGAAAATATTTGCTCAGAAGCAATAGTTTTCTCTTCAAAATTCATGGCACAACCTCCTGCATAATCCTCCCAATAACAGCATAAACTGCAGCGGAGGAGGTATTTATCATGTATATATCTATAACCCCCCAGGGGTTTTTTCTTTCCGGAACACTGTCTGATTTACAGGACCTTATTAAGCAATATTCGCCGGAAACCACCCTGCGTGACTTTCTGCGCCTCAACCTGCACTGATTTGTTTAGAACCTGAGTCTACCTGACTATTTCTGACTTGACCTGACGGTTTTTAGTATTTGGTTTTGAAATAGATACCACAGATTTGTTATTTTTTGATGCTATCTATATTATTTTTATTACCCCGATATAAACTGAATGCTAATATTTATAAGCAGATTGAGTATCGATATTATTCCAGCACTACCTTAAACCACAATCCTCTGCAGTATTAAATTAAAATATAGTCAGGTAAGGTCTGTTAAAGTCAGGAAGAGTCAGGTTCTAAAAACCTGTATACTCCTTATCAATTTACACCAATTTCAAGCGGGGCAGGTCCTTGCCCTGCAGTAGCAAATCAGCTGCTTTGGCAGCTGCTCCCGCCGCCAGGAAAAAACTGCGTTCAGCGTCTATTCCACGGCCCATGGTAGTTATATTCATTCCGCTGTTTTGCATAACAGGTATAATCTCTGCACCGTCCAGCAGGCAAATATCATGCTGATCGAACAAACCAGCTTCAGTAACTTGTTGCAATATATGATTTAACTCAGTTTCGCACAACTCAGGTACAGGCACAATACATTTTGTCAGGCAAACCCGTGCTAATACGGTCAGACTGTGGTGGCTGATACCCCGGTGCCGGGGCCTGCTGTCAGCAAAACTTATCCTTGGTACTGCTATCGGTACTCCCTGCAATGTATGAACTGCATTAAGAACCTGACCCTGCTCAATGCCGGTAAATCCCCATTTGGTTCCAGTACCAACAATTCCCGGCCCCATTGATACCACAATTACATCCGGCTTAAAAGCCTCCCGGGCTGCCAGCAGACCGGAATAGATATTTACTGCTTCCAGATCACCACCAAAGGCATGTCCAATAGTAACTGTGCCCACCAATCTATTTTCTGCTTTTAATTGGCTGACTGTCTGACTGAACGCCATAGGCAGCGCGGCACCATCGGTCATAACATAAGCCACTTTATAACCAGCGTTGCATAAATAAAGTACCAGTGGTGCCAGCATGGAATGCAAAGTAGCTGCCAGTACCGGTGTCCCCAAAAGACTATCCGCATTTTTCAGGACTTCATGATAAGGACTGTCTTCTTCCTCAGCACTGAGGACTTTCACCTGCATAGGAGTATAGCGCATTTTCATAATATGACCGCCAGGAACGCTTGATTGGCCGGTGCTGTTTAATCGGGCAATGACATAATGATAGCCTCCGCTTCCCAGCTTCAGACTCACCGCTGTGGTATTTAATAAAACCTCATCTCCGGTTTCTACTTCCCCTGTCAGAGCAGGATATACGATACACTTTTCCTCCCGTCCCTCAATCAGAACGGAATATCCTCTGATATCGTTACGGGAAAACAGTTGCCTGCCTATTAATCCTGGTTTACTTTCCAGCATGATTCCGCCACCCCACGTATTGGGATTAAATCCCCCTAATGATTGCTAATATAAGCTCAACATCCCTGACCAGATCATCAACTTCAATATATTCATCGATAGTATGGACATTACTCATACCAATACCCAGATTTACACAGGCAATTCCATTGCCATTTATAATACTGGCATCACTTCCTCCACCAGTTCCGGTAAGCACTGGCTCCAGTCCTATGCTTTGTGCCGCATTCACAGCCATTACCACCACTTTATCCTGTTTGTTAAGCTGAATTTCCGGATAGAGGAATTTCACTTTTACCTGGGCTTGAGCACCGTGTTTTTTAACTTCTGATACAAAAATTGATTGCAATTTTTCGGTAAGCTCATCCAGTTTAACGCGTTGCAGACTTCGAGCTTCTCCTTTTATACGGCAATTATCCGCTACAATATTACGGGCAGTTCCCCCTTCTATAATACCGAAGTTACAGGTGGTTTCTTCATCAATTCGCCCACAGGGCATGGCGGTCAAGGCCTGGGCCGCAATATGAATGGCATTAATACCATCCTGCGGGTTTATACCGGCATGAGCAGCTTTGCCAAACACCTGATATTCGATTTCATTCTGACAGGGAGATTGAACAATAATATTGCCCGGAGGGCCGCCAGCATCCAGTACATAACCAATTATGGAGGATAACTGTGAATAATCAAATAATTTGGCCCCCTGCAAACCTTGTTCCTCGCCAACCGTAAATAATAATTCCAGCGGTGCATGAGGTTCACCACTGGCCATTAATATATCTACTGCCTCCAACAAGGCGGCAATGGCAGCTTTATCGTCTGAACCTAAAATGGTGTGACCGGAACTGACAATGCGCCCCTGCTTTACGATTGCTTTTATATTATTTCCCGGTTCCACCGTATCCATATGAGCAGCAAACAGCAAAGAAGGTTTATCAGAACTGCCAGGAATTTTTATCAGCAAATTCCCAGACTCGGTACCCAAAGCTTTACCTGCTTCATCTTCCTGTACCTGATAACCACGGGCGGAAAACTCCGCCGTTAGATAATCCCTGAACTTGCCTTCTTGACCGGACACTGAATCAATACTCACCATATGAATAAATGAATTGACCAAACGTTCCTTATTTACCATCAGACTGACCCCTTCCCAGTTGATCAAAAAACCTGAGTATACCCACCCGTTCAATAGTGGAACTTATTGAGTATTTTTCTGTAAAAAGATGTATGGCGATTAAAAATATTAAAACCCCGATACGAAATGTCAGCGGCAGAGAAGCTGCCGCCAGATATCCCAGCAGTAGCCCCATTACATTGGACCCCGCATCCCCCATCATAGCCAAAGCTTTAAGATCAAAGTAAAAATAATACAAAATCGCGCCCAGCAGCGGGGTAATCAATAAAGGATCAACCTTCCCCCCGGCCATGGAGACTATTATTATTAAAAATAACAAAAATCCTTTTATTGCCCTCCCGGGACGTAAATCAAGCAAATTAAGCAGATTGGTAAATAATGCTATGATAACAGTATTTAGAATTGTTTCTCCGGCACTGCCGCCAATAAATAAGGCCAAGAGAAACGCAACAAAGCCGCCCCCCAGCGCTTTTAGACCTCCGGTAGTCAGCCTGCCCTTCATTAAAGCACCAAAATGCCCCTTGAATCCCCGGTTATCGCCTCCGCCCAGCATATCATCCAGAAATCCCAGAAAACCAATCGCGGTTATTCCTAAAGCCAACAGATAAAACTGTGGTTCAAAAGCCGGGAGCAACAATTTGTAACCAGCCATCATAATAAGATAAGTAAATAAAAAGGTAATGCCAGCACTTACCGGTATATCTTGGCCCTGAAAATTGGGTCGAACGGCTCCGCTTTCCTGCAGCATGGGTAATATAAGATAAAGAATAATGGCCTCAAAGAAAAAAGAGGCTACCAGACTAATTCCGGCTGCCACATAAATATCCACCACTATTTCCTCCTTTTTTCCCACCAGATGACTTTAATTACATCTACAAACTGCCTGCCCCGGTGAATAAACCCGGATAAATCTCTTCCGGTTTCATTATGGGTCATATTGGTAGGGACCTCTACCACCCGGAACCCCTGGCGCAAGGCTCTAATGGTCATGCCCAATTCTACTCCATAGGCCTCATTAAATGGTGTTACTGCCTCCAATACAGCTCTGGTCATAACCCGCTGTCCACTCAAAGGAGCATTTACCTGCATATCTCCAACCTTTTTAATTGCCCGGGCAGCAGTTTTTTTTACCAGACCAAATCCGCCTTTTCTTTTCGCGGGCGGAAAAGCTGCAATAGCTAAATCGGCATGGCCTGCCAATACCGGAGCCATAACTTTTTGCACCTCAGCAGCTGAATCACCCAGATCAGCATCCAGGAATACCACCACGTCACCTTTTATATACGGCAGGGAGAAATTCATGGCCCCGCCTTTACCCCGGTTTTTATCTACCTCCAGCACCTCTACCCCCAGCTGTTCAGCCTGATAAGAAGTCTGGTCAGTAGAACCATCATCTACCACTAGAATTTGCTCAAAAACCTGCAGAGCCAGGACTGCCTGCAGTGTACTTACGATACGCTTTTCTTCATTATAGGCGGGAATAACTAAACTAACCCTGGCCATTAAGGTTGCCCTCCAATTTTCTCTATTGGCAGTGTAGGAATAAATCTTTTGGCAGTTGGTTTAATCCCATAATGACCTGGCTCACCTGCCATAGCCAGAATAAGTGAAATTTGCCCCGGGCTAAGGTCGATATTATCTATAGTACTAATATTCTGCTTCTGATATTCCTCCATATAAGAAGTAAGAATTTCGGAATTTTCAACTCCATATACCTTCTTCCCTCCGTTTAGCAATGCCATAATTAAGCCCTGATCAAAACTGTAGGGATAGGCAAGATTATCATCATTAGTACCGCCAACCAGAATTACTCCATCCAGGGTTTCATTAGTTAAACCATCCACTTTAATCAAGCCAAGTTCCTGCAACATAGCAGGTACTGATGGATCTGCCTGCCCCAGTAAAATAGATGCCACACTATTTGCTATCTGTATACGTATACCATCAACGGAAGTTTTTGAATCCAGATTATAGAACTGAATTAATCGTGCCTGTACCTCTTCATTCATTAAATTAATTTCGCTCAAAACTACTGTCTTGGAAACTACATTCACTCCGGCAATCGACAGGGAATTAAGCATCCCAGCCGGAATATCACTGCCGCCGGTAACTACTATTCCCGCTTTGTATCCTTCCAGACGCTGCTTGATTAATATCGGCAGCATGCTCTGGCTGTAATTCTCATACTGACTGATAATCTTATCCTGATACTGGTTCTGCGCTTTCAATTCATCTTCACTTTCACGCAAAGCGGTAAACTGTTCCTCCAGCCGATCGCTCAACTTCTTTTGCTGATCCACCAGCAGGTTATCCCCTACAATGGTGCTGCCAATCAGGATTCCTATTGCCAGGGCCAGGAATACAGCCACAATGGAAGTAATATGATAACGTAAATCAATCATTATTTCACCTCGTTATAAACTAAACAGCAGCTTTAACTGCAACAGTATCAATCTGAAAAACGGTTTGGTAGCCGGTGATACCATAAGGATAATTACTATTGGAACCAGAGCCGCAGCAAATAATTGCAGCAGATATTTGGTCTTGGGGCTTTGATTATATAATTGGCTTACCCCGCGGGCATCAACCAGAATAGATCCCACCTTTAAACGTACCAGAAAAGTGCTGCCCATACCTTTACGGCCTTTTTCCATAAAATCTATCATATTGGAATGGGTTCCTACTGCTACAATAAGACTGGCCCCATATTCCCAGGCTATAATCATAGCTATATCTTCACTGGTACCAGGCATAGGAAAAACATGGCAATCAAGCCCGATCTCCCGAACTCTCTCCAAACCCGGTGCATTACCGTTCGCATAAGCATGAACAATTATTTCTGCTCCACAGGTTAGAGCCTCATCACTTACACTGTCCATATCGCCAACTATTATATCCGGAGTTATACCAAATTCCAATAATGCATCAGCACCGCCGTCTACTCCAATTATTACCGGGTTCTCTTCATGAATGTAAGAGTTAATCGCCCGTAAATCTTCCTTGTAACTGCTGCCTCTTACTACTATTAAAGCATGGCGCCCTAATATTTCGGTATTTAAAACGGGTACCTCCAGATTACCCAGAAGAATGTCTTTTTCCTTTTTGGCATACTCCAAAGTATTTTCCACAAATCTGTCCAATTCTTCCTGGCTGTTTTCATTGGCAATTGCAAGTTTCCGATTAACATCTTCCAGGGTCAGCAGATTGCCTTTAGCCACCAGCTTGTCACCCCAGTATACCTCATTATCCCTTATTTCCAGCCAGCTTCCTTCCCTGACCATGCCAAAAACTTCGTCTCCCACCTCATCTAATATAGGAATCCCGGCTTTAAGAATTTTATAGGCACCCCGGGCTGGATAACGACCGGTAATCGACTCTTGGGCATTAACAATTGCCTGAGGCCGAATGTCTATAAGAGAATTGGCAGCTACTTCATCAATATCATCATGATCTATGATGGCAATATCACTCTTTTTTAAGCGTTGTACCAGGTTTTTGGTACGCCTGTCCATTCGGGCTCTGCCCCTGGAAATCATGGGAACACCTCTTATCAATTCCATTTCTTAACGAATCTATATTAACACAATATCATAACAAAATAAAAAAGACTCACATGTAATGAGTCCGGATTTCAGGAATCATAATAAAAGCCTCTTGTTTATTAAAGAAATAAACAAGAGGCTGCTGGCAATCAATAAAATATCAACTAACCTTATTTTCCAATCTTAGCCGGTCAGCTATTATAGCAATGAACTCGGAGTTGGTAGGCTTACCTTTTTCTCCATTAATAGTATAACCAAAAAACTTATTAATTTTATCTAAATCACCCCGATCCCAGGCCAGTTCAATTGCATGACGAATAACCCGTTCTACCC
>JAQVWB010000100.1 GCA_028698695.1 Syntrophomonadaceae bacterium
GTAGAGGCCATCTTTCCTTTCTTACACTTGTGTGTTAGAAAGCGTATGCGGTATTAGCAGCCGTTTCCAGCTGTTATCCCCCGCTTATGGGCAGGTTACCCACGCGTTACTCACCCGTCCGCCACTATCTGGCACTCAACTCTCTACATCTATGGTTTTTTACTCTTTTTTTCTTTGCTCTTTTCGCTTTCTTTCCATAGATGCACAGTGTTGAGTGCCAGACCGTTCGACTTGCATGTGTTAGGCACGCCGCCAGCGTTCGTCCTGAGCCAGGATCAAACTCTCCATTTAAAAAGTTTATCCCAGCTTCAAGTCCTACATATATAATGCAGGTCTCTTCGCTTGGCTTTTGTTTTCGTTGTCTTGTTTAGGGCACTGGATTTCTGCTTTTTCAAGTTTTCATCCAGCTTCCTCGCACTTCGTTTCCTTGCTGTTCTGTTTTATCAAGATCATTGCCTGAGCGTTTTCACCCCAGGCTCCCAGCCTTCTGCAGATGGCTTTTTTCTCCGTTTGAAAGGAGTCTTTGCCTCTCCGCTTTCAGCCAGCTTCGCTCCGCGGTCTCCCGCAGCGCAAAATCTATATTATCACCCGTTCCGACAATTGTCAACATATACTCGTAATAATTTGTTAACAAATTCTTAACAATATTTCTTCCTATAGTGATGGTTTAATGGTCTTCATCAGTAATATACTGTTGCTTCGAATTGGTAGCTGTTACTGTTCCCGCCCCTGCTTCCGGGGCAGGTCCTAAAATTTGATATAGCTTACTCAATTTTAGCTGGTATGGTAAAAAGAATTTTTCCCAATAGACGATAATATATCAAGGAGGTATTTTTAATGATAAAAACCAGTCTCGACCATCCCCTTGCAAAGTTTTTTTGTGCATATATGTTTTTCATCTGTTATAATGAGTTGTTGTGCTTATGATTATTGAAATTTGAATGGTAAAGGGGTAAGGACTGATTATTTATGGAAATGAGTAATATGCGTAATGTGGCCATAGTAGCTCATGTTGATCATGGCAAAACTACTCTGGTCGATAAGTTGTTAAAGTATAGTGGTGCAGTAAGAGATAATCAGCGTGTACCGGATCGCGTTATGGATAGAAATGACCTGGAACGCGAGCGTGGTATTACCATATTATCCAAAAACACCAGTATCGAGTTGGATGGTTGGAAGATAAATATTGTTGATACTCCGGGTCATGCTGATTTCGGCGGTGAAGTAGAGCGTATTGTTACTATGGTAGATGGTGTTCTGCTGTTAGTTGATGCTGCGGAAGGTCCTATGCCCCAGACTCGTTTTGTTTTGAAAAAAGCTCTGGAAGCCGGACTCAAATCAGTAGTAGTAATTAATAAGATTGATCGTCCTGATGCCAGACCAGAAGAAGTCATCGACGAAATAATTGACCTGTATATTGATTTAGGTGCTGATGATGAACAACTGGATTTTCCGGTTATTTATGCCTCAGCTCGTCAGGGTTATGCTATAAGGAAATTAAATGACGAAGTCATCAACATGCAGCCTTTGATTGATATGATAAAAGAATATATTCCTGCACCAGATGGTGATCTGCAGGGGCCATTGCAATTGGTGATTTCATCACTTGATTATGATAATTATGTAGGTCGTATCGGAGTGGGAAAAATTGCCCGGGGAAGCATCAATCACGGACAGGAAGTAATAGTCTGCAATACTGATAGCAAATCAGAGCGTATTAAGATTAACACCTTATACAGTTTTACCGGTTTGAAAAGAGTTGAATGTGAGAGTGCAGATGCAGGTGAAATTATTGCCGTTTCAGGGATTGAAAACCTGAATATTGGAGATACCATCTGCAGCCCTGACCTTGTTGAAGCAGTTGATTTTGTGCAAATTGACGAGCCAACTATTTCTATGAATTTTGTCGTAAACGATAGTCCCATGGCAGGTCGCGAGGGTACTTATGTAACCAGTCGTCATCTTAAAGAGCGTCTAATGCGCGAATTGCTCTCCAATGTTGCTCTGCAGGTTGAAGATCTGCGTCCCGATTGTTTTAAGGTTTCGGGTCGCGGAGAGCTTCATCTTTCAATACTAATCGAAACTATGCGCCGTGAAGGATATGAATTCGCCGTAACGCGTCCCGAAGTAATTATGAAAGAAATTGACTCGGTACGTTGCGAACCAATTGAAAGGCTTTTCGTGGAAGTTCCCAATGATTTTGTCGGCATAGTTATTGAAGCCTGTGGTACTCGTAAAGGGGAACTGGTTCACATGAACAATACCGCTCTTGGAAACACCAAATTGGAGTTTTTAATTCCCGCCCGCGGTTTAATCGGTTATCGTTCAGACTTTTTAACTGATACGCGTGGCAATGGTATAATGCATCATGTTTTTGAAGCCTATGAACCCTATAAAGGTGATTTTGAAACTCGTACCCGTGGTTCGCTGGTTGCTTCCGAAGCAGGTACTACCGTAGCTTATGGTTTATATAATGCTCAGGATCGCGGAAATTTGTTTGTAGCAGCCGGAGTTGAAGTATATGCGGGAATGATTGTGGGTGAAAATGCCCGCAGTAATGATATTGCTGTGAATGTATGCCGTAAAAAACAGTTGACCAACACCCGTTCATCATCAGCAGATGAAGCATTGCGTTTGGTTCCGCCAATTAACATGACTTTGGAGAAATGCCTGGAGTTTATAAAAGATGATGAGTTGCTGGAAGTTACACCTCAGTCACTCCGGTTGCGTAAAATGATTCTTGATAAAACCGCCCGGGAACGGGCCGAAAAGCATAAGAACAAAGCCTCTTAAATCACGAACTTCATACAGTTAAGCTCCTGCCATGCAGGGGCTTTATTTTTGTTCCCATTTTAACACCAGACTTGGTTTAATACCTGAAGCATCAGCCATTCCATTCTGCATTTCAATAACCGCCCAGGCACCAGATACCCGTGCTGCAATGCGATTTGGTTGTAAATTTTCAATAATTTTTAAAACCAGCCCTTCCCGGTTTACAAATACGATATCAATGGGAAATCTCATCCCAATAGTGTGAACCATATCACAGGGTACCAGTATCAAGGCTTCCCGGTCAGTTATACTTTTTTTGCCCAGCAGTCCCTTAAGTCTACTCGTAAAACTGTCGGCCAGAATGCATTGCTCAATTACTGTTTTCTCCTGAAGTTTAAGCTGAACTGTTTGAGTCAAATCAGCACCTCCTGCTAAAGGTTATCTATTAAAGAAAGGATGGCCGGCCCTAACAGTACTATTAATAAGGTGGGGAAAATAAACACCACCAGTGGAATCAACATTTTAATCGGAGCCTTTTGGGCAGCTTCCTCAGCTTTCATCCTTCGATTGTTACGAACCTGTTTGGATTGAATTTTCAACACATTGGTAATGCTGACCCCCAGTTGATCAGCCTGAATTACCGATCCTAAAAAGGTGGTAATATCATCCACCTGAACTCGGTCAGCCATATCGCGCAAGGCTTCCCTCCGCGATTTACCCATGTTTATCTCATTAAGTGCCTGTTCAAATTCCTGCGTAAGCGGTCCGGAGGTTTTTTCCACCACCTTTTGTAAAGCTGCATCAAATCCCAAACCCGCTTCAACGCTGACACTTATCAAATCCAAAACATCCGGAAGGCTTTTTACCATCACTTCTTTGCGTTTTTTTACGTTGGTTTTAAGAAACAGGTCGGGAAAAAATAAGCCAATAGCCAACAGCATTAAAAGTACAGTAGGATTACGACTTATTATTCCAAAGAAGAGTAATAGCAGAATTAAAATATATTTCCCTATAATAAAGTTGGCAGCATTCATTCCCCAGGGATGACCCGCCTGCGCCAGTCGGTGTTCATAAACTTCTTTCTTATTGTTGGATACCACGCGATTGGAGATTTTTTGTATCCAAGGCAATATCAACCCTGCCATCCGAATACGGAAAGGAACTGCCAATACAGGATGACCAACGACTTCATTCTCTATATATACTGCTTCCTCCAGTCGATGGAGAACCAACAGACGCTCGCGTTTGACTATTAATATTATTGCCATAATTATGGAGGCAACGAAGGCCACAACCAGCAATATCAGCACAGCTTCCATCATTAGCCCTCCTTATTAAAAATCAATTTGGGTAAGGCGTTTGATAACTAAAAAACCGATTACTTCCATAGTTACTGCTACAGCCAGCATCATTATTCCCCGGGAATCCTGCAACATTATCGCAAAATAGGATGGGTTTATGACTAACAAAGCAGCAATAAGGAATACCGGTAACAAACCAATTAGCATACCTGACATTCTGCCCTGGGCGGTTAGGACTCTGACTTCCCTTTTTATTCGGGCCCGCTCGCGAATAGTGGCGGATATATTATCGAGTATCCGGGCCAAATCCCCTCCTACCTGCCGTTGAATAATGATACCGGTTACCACCATATCCAAATCATCACTGGGAACTCGTTTACTCAGATTCTCCAGAGCTGCTTCGGTGCTAAATCCCAAATTCATTTCCCTTAAAGTCCAGGCAAATTCAAAGGAAATAGGGGGCGGGAGTTCTTTGCGAACACTGTCCATAGCCTGCTGAAAGCCGAATCCTGCCCTTAATGCATTAGCCATAATGACCAATGCATCACCCAATTGTTGGTTAAGAGTTTGCAAACGCAATACTTTTTGATGGTTAACATACCAACCAGGCAGCAGAGAACCGATAACCACAGCCACTATTGCCAGCCAGAAATTATGACTAAGTAAATATATAATAATAGGTAGTATTAGAATAAGCCCAAAGCAAAAACTGATGTATTCTTCAGCCCGTAACGGAATTCCCGCCTGTAAAAGTTGTTGTTGTATTCTTTCCCGCACAGACTGAGTGGCAAATAGTTTGGAAATATTAACGGCTATAAATTGGGCAACTTGCTTATGATCCAATGATGCAGCTTTATCTGAATTCGGTTCATCATTCAACAGTGATTCCAGTCGATCCTGATAACGTCCCCGACGTGAAAAAGTTAATAGACCGGCATAAATTAAATAATATATTGCTACCCCGAAGATCAGACATGTTATCAGCCTTAACATTTAGAGTCCCTCTCTTTCGGGGCGGAAGTATTCGTCAGGGATATGAATCCCCATAGCAACCAGTTTATCTATACAACGCGGTTTCAACCCGGTTGCCCGGTGAATTCCTTTCACTTTTCCCCGCTCATCAAGCCCTCTTTTGTCAAAAATAAATACATCCTGTAAGGTGATAATATCCCCTTCCATGCCTAAAACTTCAGTAATGTGAGTAATTTTACGGCTTCCATCCTGCAATCGACTCTGATGTACAATTAAATCAACAGCAGAAGAAATTTGTTCACGGATAGCCCGGATGGGAAAGTCAATGCCTGCCATCAGTACCATGGTTTCCAATCTGGAAATCATGTCCCGTGGCGAGTTTGAGTGTCCGGTAGTAAGCGAGCCATCATGTCCGGTATTCATAGCCTGCAGCATGTCGAGAGCCTCACCACCGCGCACTTCTCCAACTACCAGCCGATCAGGACGCATGCGTAATGAATTTCGCACCAGATCCCGAATTGAAATTTCTCCCCGTTGATCAATGTTGGCTGGTCGGGTTTCCAATGTTATTACATGATCCTGATTTAAATCCAGTTCCGCTGAATCTTCTATGGTAATAATGCGCTCATCATGAGGAATAAATGCAGAGATAATATTAAGAGTACTGGTCTTTCCGGCTCCAGTGCCCCCGGAAACTACAATATTCAATCGCCCTTTAACGCAGCCCTCCAGAAACTTGGCCATTGGCAAAGTTAAGGTCCCATTGCGAATCAAATCCTCAATTTTTAACAATTGGGAGGAAAATTTACGAATAGTTAAAATACAACCATTTAAGGCCAGGGGAGGAATAATAGCATTTACCCTGGAACCATCCGGCAAACGGCCATCCACCATAGGAACACTCTCATCAATTCGTCGGCCTAATGGAGCAATGATTCGCTCAATAATATTATAAAGGTGGTCATTATTACGGAAAGTTACAGCGGTCAGTTCCAATTTGCCGCGTCTTTCCACAAATACCTGACCAGGTCCGTTAACCATTACTTCAGAAACCGTTTCATCTTTTAACAGTGGTGTAATTGGCCCATATCCAACTACTTCATCCATAACCTGACGAATGATTTGTTCTCTTTCAACCTTAGTAAAATAACGATCCAGCCTTTCCAGATGTGACTCTGCAACCTGCCTGACCTCTTGCTCAATTTGTCCGGCTTGTTCATCATTTCGCCCGGGATTTAAGTCCGCTCCCATCTCTTTAATAACTTCCCGATGAATAGCCAAAACCGGTTCCTGAAATTTTCCCGGTGTTTCGCTCAGCACCTGATATGGCTTATCTTCCTGCGTAACTGCATCTTGTTCCTTCAGGCGACTCATCAATGACATCAGGCATCCCTCCCGTTTTCTATGACCTGAAATATTGCTTCTATCCCTTTGGATACCGCCGCTCTGGGATTTATTTTTACAAAAGGGGTTCCCTGATTCAGGGATGAAACTACCAGTTTACCATCACTGGGCACCTCAGCTTTGATTTTCATATCCAATACCCTCTCCACATCCCGAGGTTCAATACCGGCAATTCCGGATGAACGGTTTAAAATCAAATGAGTCCGTGGTAATAATTGCAGGGTCCGTAAAATATCAATTCCCTTTTTAACATTCTTTATCGTAGGTAAATCCAGAGATATCATTAATAAAATTATGTCGGCTTCCTCCAAAGCAGTTAGGGTAATTTCATCTACAAACGAGGGGGTGTCAACAAAAGTATACGTGAACAGGCTGCGGCTGATATTAAGTATTTCTTTTACACCGCGGGCGACTACCATTTCGGACAATTCTGGTTTGTTCGGAGCAGAGAGAAGTTGAACCCCATTTCGTTCATATAAATAATTCTCCAGAATTTCCGGGGTTGGTTTTTCTCCTTCCTGCATTAATTCTGCAATAGTCATACGAGGATTTACATTCATCATAATGCTGAGATCACCAAATTGAACATCCAGGTCAATCATGCCTACTTTCCCGCGATGCTTTTGAGCGGCACAAACAGCCAGATTGGTACAGATTACACTTTTGCCTACCCCGCCCTTGGTACCGAAAACAGTTACTATTTTATGATTTTTAGCTCGGTTTAAATCTAACGGAACATCTTCGGCCGGCTGATTATCGCTGGCTTCCCGTTTTAAATCCGTCACCTGACGAATAGCCTGGTTTAACTCTTCGGCCGACAAAGGTTTCACAAGATATTCCTTGGCCCCCGCCAACATAGATCGG
>JAQVWB010000101.1 GCA_028698695.1 Syntrophomonadaceae bacterium
GCAGGGGCTCTTCCAGAGCTTTCTTTACCAGGTTGACTCCGGTCATTTCATCGCCAGTGGATTCAATCTTGTTAATTGCCGGAATAACATTAATAAGTGCTACTCCACCACCGGATACAATGCCTTCTTCCACGGCTGCTTTGGTAGCTGCCAGGGCATCCTCAATACGATGCTTTTTCTCTTTCAGTTCAGTTTCGGTAGCAGCACCAACCTGAATTACAGCTACGCCGCCAGCTAATTTAGCCATTCTTTCCTGGAGTTTTTCCTTGTCATATTCGGAATCGCTTTCTTCCAGCTGCATCTTGATATTGGCAATACGGTCTTTAATATCCTGTTCACTTCCAGCCCCGTCAATAATGATTGTTTCTTCTTTTTTAACTACAATCTGACGAGCCCGACCCAGCATTTCCAGAGATACACTATCCATTTTTACGCCTACGTCTTCGGAAGCTACCTGGCCTTTGGTCAGGATAGCAATATCCTCCAACATGGCTTTTCTTCTTTCGCCAAATGCAGGAGCCTTAACTGCTACACAGGTAAAAGTTCCTCTCAGTCTGTTAACTACGAGAGTAGCCAGGGCTTCGCCTTCTACTTCTTCAGCAATTAACAGCAAAGGTTTACCGGTTTGAACTACTTTTTCGAGAACCGGCAGCACTTCCTGAATAGAGGATAATTTCTTGTCAGTGATTAAAATATAGGGGTCATCCAGAACGGCTTCCATTTTTTCCGGATTGGTAATCATATAAGGAGAAATGTAACCGCGGTCAAAGCTCATACCTTCAACTACTTCCAGAGAAGTACCTACTGACTGGGACTCTTCAACGGTGATAACACCATCGCGGCCTACTTTTTCCATTGCATCAGCAATCAGTACACCAATCTCAGGATCATCGGCTGAAATTGCAGCTACCTGAGCAATAGCTTCCTTGGATTCAACCGGTTTGCTTATTGCCTGAATTTCGTCAACTATAGCAGTAACTGCCTTTTCAATACCTCTTCTCATAATCATGGGGTTGGCTCCGGCAGCAACATTCTTCAGACCTTCTTTGATCATGGCCTGGGCCAGAACGGTTGCGGTAGTAGTTCCATCACCAGCTACATCATTAGTTTTGATAGCTACTTCTTTAACCAGCTGACATCCCAGGTTTTCCCATGGATCTTCCAGGTCAATATCTCTGGCGATAGTAACACCATCATTAGTTATAGTAGGAGAACCGAACTTGCGGTCTAAAACGACATTGCGGCCCTTGGGTCCCAAAGTAACTTTTACCGCATTAGCCAAGGTATCTACACCCTTCTCCAATGCTCTTCTTGCCTCTTCACCAAACTTGATCTCTTTGGAAATCATCTATGTACCTCCTTCTTCAATACACTTATTTTAAAATTGCCAGGATGTCTCTTTCAGACAGTACCAGGTATTCGTCTCCGTCAACCTTGATTTCAGTTCCGGCATATTTGGAGAAAATGACCTTATCCCCTACCTTAACATCCATGGCGATTCTTTCGCCATCTTCATTACGTGCGCCAGGACCAACTGCCAGGACTTCTCCCTCCTGCGGTTTTTCTTTGGCAGTATCCGGTACATACAGCCCGCTCTTAGTTTTTTCTTCTTTAACCTCTGCAACTTTTACTACCATACGATCTGATAAAGGTTGGATCCTCAAGTGTATACCCCCTTCTAATATAATAATCTCTTTAGTATATTATTAGCACTCATCGTTTGTGAGTGCTAATATCACCTGTTATAAATATTAGGCAAGACTGCTCCAGTATTCAATCAGTATCAGGTGCTAATCTGGCCTATATTTTTCGATTTATAGTATACTCCTCTTTTTTTCGGATTATACCTTTAAATTTCATTATTTTTCATTTTTTATTCCAATCCACATTCGACAGCCGAACCAATCAGAATGTCCAATCCGTGGTCAAGTGCCGGTAATATAGCTTCCAGAGACTCCCTTACCCCCTTCACGCTGCCGGGAAGATTAATGATTAAGGTTTTGCCCTTTATCCCTGCCACTCCTCTTGAAAGCATGGATTTGGGAGTTTTTTGCATTCCGTAAAAGCGAATAGCTTCTGCTATTCCAGGAGCCGGGCGTTCAATTACCTTACTGGTTGCTTCCGGGGTAACATCACGCAATGAGAACCCGGTTCCGCCTGAAGTAAGTAATAAATCAAGCTTTAATTCATTACACACCCTTAACATTTCATCAACTATTATATCTATTTCATCCGGAATAATGCGATAATAATCAATTTGGTAATCCGCACCTAAAACCCGCCGGATTTCATTGCCGCTTAAATCCTCGCGTTGCCCTTGTGAACCTTTGTCACTTAGAATCAATATGCCGGTTTTATACATTTATATCACCTCAACCACATCGCCGGTTCGAATAAATCCGCCGGATACGACCCGGCAGAATAAGCCTTCACTGGGTAATAAACTTACTCCCATAGTACGCGTTACTACACTGGGATGATCTTCTTTCCCTATCTGGGAAACCTCCAATACAGCTGTTTCGCCAATTTTTATTCGCTGGCCTGCTTCTATCTTTCCGGCTAAATCAATTCCTTCAATTAGTAGATTTTCTGCGAATTCTCCCGGATGTATTTCTTTACCCAATTCCTTGCTGACTCTTTCTACACTGGCATAATCAAGACAGGTAACCTGGCGTCCCCAGTCGCCGGCATGACCATCATTTTCAATGCCAAAGTTTTCTATCATGTTTGCCTCCGAAACCGGAGTTTTTAACTGTCCTCTTTCCGTACTTATGCAAATAGCTCTTAAAGTCCCTTTGTTCATAATTTAATCCTCTCGCCTGACATGACCGCTTTTACCGCCTTGTTTTTCTATTAACTCTACGGTTTCGATTCTCATCCAGCGGTCTACTGATTTACACATATCATAAATAGTTAAGGCAGCTATTGACGCTGCAATTAAAGCTTCCATCTCTATTCCTGTTTTACCGGTAGTTTTGACCTCCGAGATAATAATTACCCGGTTATTTGATTCATCCAGTTCAAAACATATATCTACCGAAGTAATTAATAAAGGGTGACACATCGGTATGAGATGGGCAGTCTGCTTGGCTCCCATTATACCTGCTACTTGAGCTACTCCCAGGACATCACCCTTTTTAATTCCACCGGAAATAATCAGCTGCAGGGTTTCCGACTGCATGCTTATTGCAGCTCGGGCACGGGCTACCCGCACAGTATCATCTTTGACAGTAACATCCACCATTTTTGCCCGTCCCTGGTCATTAATATGAGTAAAATCCATATTAGCCCCCTATTTGAAACATTTTACGGCGGTTTTCTTCACCCCATCCGTCATCAAAATGATGCCGCGCCGGTTTTTTATCAATGGCTTGCAGAAATAATTCTTTTAATTCCTCATCATTAGCTCCCTCAGCTAAAGCTGCTTTCAGATCAATTTCCTGCTTTGCATACAAACAGCCTCGAAGTTTGCCATCTGCAGTCATGCGAAGACGGTTACATTCTGAACAAAAATGGTTACTCATCGGGCTTATAAAACCTACTGTCCCTTTACCGCCAACTACCTTATAATATCTGGCCGGCCCGTTTCCTCTAACATTTTTATTCGGAGTTAGCTGATACTCAGTCTCAATAACCTCCTTGATCTGCTGACTGGTCATCATTTTATCTTTGTCCCAGAACAATAAATCTCCTATGGGCATAAATTCTATGAAACGGATATGCAGGGGATATTCCCTGGATAGAGCAACAAAATCCATGATTTCATCATCATTAAATCCCTTAATGAGTACAGTGTTAATCTTTACTGGATGCATATCCAATTCCAATGCTTTAAATATGGCCTTTTTCACCAGGTCCAGGTTATCACGTCGACTGATATATTCAAACTTGCTCCGGTTCATCGTATCCAGGCTGAAATTTATGCGATTAAGTCCCGCCCGTTTTAAATCTTCAGCCATGTCAGCATATAACACACCATTGGTTGTCAAAGCAATATCATCTATTTCATTTAATTCAGCTATATCAGCTATTAATTTATTAATATTCTTCCTTACCAATGGTTCGCCGCCGGTTAACCTTACCTTACGAATACCAACTTGCGTACCAACCTTTACCAGGCGGGCAAATTCTTCCAGTTTCAAAATGGTACTATGCCCCAGATTTTTTACCCCGGTTTCCGGCATACAATATCTGCAGCGTAAATTGCAGCGGTCAGTAATTGATATACGCAAATAATTTATTTCGCGGCCAAATGCATCAACCATAATTCTTCATCCTCTCCTGAGGCCATGCTTCAAGTACTGGTTTTCTAAAAGCATCCCAGTTCACAGGCATAGATTTTTATCTTTATCTCATTACATAAATCAGCCATTTCACCCAATGGAACGTCAAGATCTTTAGCTAATTTACGGGCATCTGTACAGCTTAGTTTTCCCCCTTTGGACAACTCCTTAATCTTTTGTAAAACCGTTCCTTTTTCTGTCATTAAGAATAACCTCCTATGCCAAATGTACCTGCACACAGGTTAAAGAAAGCAGGAATTGGGGTTTATAAATTTGTTCAACCGTTATTTTTATCAATAGCCTTCCAACAAATTATTACACTTTTTTCACATATAAACAAGCATACTAATACTGAAATCTGCTATATCCGCTTGTGTTATGATTATTATGTGAAATAGGGACAAATATAATAGGTTATAATTATAATGTTAAGAGTCTCCACTGGAGAGGAGGTATAGAAATGACAACGCTGGAATGGATTTTAGTTGCGATAGTCTGCGGAACCATAGAAATTTTTTCATTGGGCTTATGGTTCTTATGGTTGGCTATTTCCGCTGCTTTTATTGCTCTCCTGGTCGGTCTGGGCATTTTATCAACATTGGAAAGCCAGTTGCTGGTTTTTGCTTTTGTCACGCTGATTCTGATTATTTTTACGCGTCCGCTGGCTTTGCGACTATTTAAAACGGAAGATATCGTCAGTAATGTGCAGGCGCTGGTTGGACAACATGGAGTAACCCTAACCAACCTGGGACCTTTGGAATACGGACAGGTTAAAGTTCGGGGTGAAGTCTGGACCGCGTTTGCCAATGAAGAAATTGAAGCTGATACAAGGGTTACAGTAACTGGTATAAACGGAGTTAAATTATCCGTAGAGAAAACGGTTGATTAATACTTAAAGTCAATAAATTATGGATGGGAGTGTTTATTTAATGGGTTTCATTAGTGCAATGTTTAATTTTATTGTGGTATTATTCGTATTTATAATTGCGCTTTCCTCAATTAAAATCATCAAACAGGCTACGGTAGGAATTGTAGAGAGACTGGGCAAGTATCACAAGAATGCCGAACAGGGTATCAATGTGATTATTCCTTTTATTGATCGTTTCCGGGTAGTGCTGGATTTGCGTGAGCAGGTAGTGGATTTTCCCCCTCAACCAGTTATTACAAAAGATAATGTTACCATGATGATTGATACCGTGGTCTATTATCAGATAACGGATCCCTTTAGTTATACCTATGAAATAGCTACTCCCATTTTGGCCATAGAAAACCTGACGGCAACAACGCTCAGAAATATTGTGGGCGACCTGGAGTTGGATGAAACCCTTACTTCCCGTGATCTGGTTAACACCAAACTGCGGGCCATTCTGGACGAGGCCACTGATAAATGGGGTATTAAAGTTAACCGGGTCGAACTGAAAAACATTCTGCCTCCCCAGGATATTCAAAATGCCATGGAAAAACAGATGCGGGCTGAGCGTGAAAAGCGTGAAGCAATTCTGCGGGCCGAAGGACAAAAAACGGCTGCCATTCTGGAGGCTGAGGGACTTAAACAGTCAGCTATTCTTAGAGCAGAAGCAGTTAAAGAAGCTGCTGTTCGTGAAGCTGAGGGAACCAGACAGGCCCGTATTCTGGAGGCTGAAGGTGAAGCTCAGGCTATCCTTTCAGTTCAAAGGGCTTTTGCCGACAGTTTGGTTATGATTCGTGATGCTAATGCCAACGACAAGGTTTTGGCTCTGAAGTCTCTGGAAGCTATTAAAGATTTAGCCAACGGCGAAGCAACCAAGCTCATTATTCCTGGCGACCTGGCCGGACTGGCCGGAGTATTCGCCACCCTGAAAGAATCCATAACCGACTCTGCTCCACCTGTCCAGGAATAGGTCATAGAAATAAAATAGAATAATTAGAACCTGACTGATTTAACTTTAGATTTGTTCCAAGATTAAGAATCTGACTATTTCATGACTTTTTTCTGACTGGACCTGACGATTAATTATTATAAAATGTCAGGTTAGTCAGGTTAAAATTTGTATAAACCCTCTCAACATCGGGATCATATTAACCATGAAACAACTGAGGCAATTATAAACAATAAAAAACCCCGAAAATAAGCAGAGGAGGCTAAATACCTCCTCTAATCTTTATACTGATTATAAAATCGTACTAATTAATTGGAATCCAACTCACCATAATTAATCCCGATCAATAATAATTAATAAATAATCAGCGTAATCCATTAAATCAGCGTAATCCGCGTCAAAAAAAGTCAGGTTCTAAAAACTCAGTAATCTCCGCTATTTGTACTGTTCCGGCAGCCAACTGTTTACCAATTCCGGATTTTGTTCAACCCACTTTTGGGCGGCCAGTTTGGGATCACCCAGATCTTCGGCTAGAGCCATGGCAGAGCCTAAATCTTCCGGACTCCAGGCAAAATTATCAAATAGTTCATAAGCATCCGGCTGGTCTTCCTTTAGGCCTAATCTGACTATGGTATTAATAGTTTCCGCTTCACCATAAACTTTTTTAGGATCATCCAGATATTTTAAATCCCAGCGAGCAAATTTCCAATGAGGGGTCCAACCAGTAACAACGATCCACTCTTCCCTGTCTATGGCTTCTTTTAATGACATTATCATCGTACCTTCGCTGCCTTCAACCAATTCGAAATCCAGTCCATAATCTGCCAGGGCCTGATTTGATGCTTTCATAATCCCGGCACCGGAATCAATACCAATTATTTGACCCTTGAATTTGCCTTTTTGGTCATTCATATCTTCAATGGAATCAATTTGGACATACTGAGGAACAACCAGGCCTATTTTAGCTCCTTCCATACTTGGACCCAGGTCTTCCACTTTGTCTCCAACCTTATCCATATAATCTCCATGAGTTAGCGGAAGCCAGGCAGTAAAAATCGCATCAGCTTCGTCATTTGCCAGAGCTTCATACATA
>JAQVWB010000102.1 GCA_028698695.1 Syntrophomonadaceae bacterium
ATTGGTGCCTAAACTCCTCGCGGCGATAAATATTGGACAAATGCACTTCAATAATAGGGATATCAAGCATTTTCAGCGCATCCAGCAAAGCAATACTATAATGAGACAAAGCTCCGGCATTTATTATTAAAACCTCATACTTACCCTGAATCTGCTGTACCTGCTCTACCAAATCGCCCTCGTGGTTGGATTGGAAAAAATCAATACTTGTCCCACGCGCGCCTGCATACTTCTGCAGATCATTATTAATCTCTGCGAGGGTTTGCTGACCATAAATATCCGGTTCCCTCTCTCCCAGTAAATTTAAATTAGGTCCGTTGATCACCAGAATAGCAGGCCGGTTTTTATTTTGTCCAACTACCGTAAACACTTTGTTTGATTCAGACTTCTGTGGCATACTCCTTCTCCTTTCCGTAACTAGGGGTTACCTTTCCTCCCGGTCATAAGGAACGCCCAGGGCCAAAGGTGCTCCAGCCTCTTGACGCAAACGCACCGTAACCAGCACCAGCACTAAAATAGTCAGCAAATAAGGCAGCATGGACAGGAAAAACGATGAAATCTGTATACCGGCGGTCTGCAAACGAAAAGCTAATGCTTCCACCCCGCCAAAAAGGTATGCCCCGGCAATTGCCCGCAGCGGATTCCACAGGGCAAAAATAACTAATGCCACTGCTATCCAGCCACGACCAGCCGTAAGATTCTCCTGCCAGGAAGGCACATAAGCCAGTGACAAATATGCTCCTCCCAATCCGGCCATTATTCCTCCAATAATCGTACACAAATAGCGTACGCGGGATACACTGATGCCTACTGCATCAGCAGCGGCAGGGTTTTCTCCTGCTGAGCGTATTGTAAGCCCCCAGGAAGTACGGTATAACAAAAACCAAAACCCCAATGCCAGTATAATACTTATATAAACCAATACATCCTGTTTAAACAAAATGGGACCCAACACCGGAATATCACTCAATAAAGGCACTACACAGGGAGTAAATGGATCGGCGGTAGGCATCCCCTGATAACTTTTACCCAGAAACCCGCTCACTCCCGTACCAAATATAGTTAAGGCTAACCCGCTGACCACCTGATTACCCTTCAGCGTTACGGTAATAAAAGCATGGATTAAAGCCATTAATCCTCCACCAGCCATGGCAGCAATAATTCCAGTCCAGTGATTACCGGTAACAATGGTAATCATAAACCCCATGACTGCACCTACCAGCATCATCCCTTCTACTCCCAGGTTTAGTATGCCCGATCTTTCTGCCATTACCTCACCGACAGCAGCAAACAATATTGGAGTTCCGGCTACAATTGCTGCAGCCAGAAACGGGACTAATGCACTTAATTCCACCAGTTAATCCCCCTTTGTCAGGACAATACGATATTTCCTGAAAAATTCGCCGGCCAGCAGAAAGAATAATACGGCTCCCTGCAATATCAGCACAATCGAATAAGATATTCCCATGGTCTGAATGCCAAATCCACCAACCAGCAACGCACCAAAAAGAAACGCGACCAGAATTATGGCAAAGGGATTAAGCCGGGCCAGCCAGGCTACAATAATCCCGGTATATCCATAACCGGGGGAAATCCCCTGCTGCAGACGATGTGTAATGCCGGACACCTCAATCATACCGGTAACACCGGCAATCCCCCCGCTGATCAGCATGACCAGAATAATGTTACGTGTAACATTAATACCGGCATAACGGGCAGCTTCCTGACTTTCGCCGCTAACCCTTATTTCATAACCCCAGCGGGTATAATTCAAAATTATGTAAAACAAAACCGCAATTATTATCGCAATAATCAAACCCAGATGAACTCTGGTGGTTCCCAGAACCGGCAAATACGCATTAAGGCTAAAACGGGCAGATAATGGGAAACCCATACTGGCAGGGTCTTTCCATGGCCCGAATACCAAGTAACTCACCCAGAAAATTGCTACATAATTAAGCATGAGGGTAGTAATAGTTTCATTAACCTGCCAGTAAGCACGAAGAACACCCGGTATTCCTCCCCATATAGCACCAGCCGCAAAACCGGCCAGCAGCATCAGCGGCAACAATAACCAGGCTGACATATCACCGCAGGCAAGTGCTATGCCGCTAGCAGCAAATGCTCCCATATACAGCTGACCTTCCCCTCCGATATTCCACAACTTCATACGAAAAGCCAGTGACACTGCTAATCCAGCCAGCATTAACGGAATAGCCTTTACCACCGTTTCCGACAAATTATATTTGCTTCCGATGGCACCATTTAACATACGCATATAGGTAGCAGCCGCATCATGACCCGACCAGGACAAAAACAGCCAGCCAAAAGCTACTGCCAATATTATGGACATAATCGGTACAATAACCTCCACCCACATGGAGTTATGTTCACGGCGAACCATCCTTACTTTATACATGTTATGCTCCTGTCGGGGCTGCCCCCAGCATCAGTGCCCCAATCGTATTTAAATCGGCAGTATCGGCATCCAGTACTGCCCTGATTTCTCCATCATACATTACGGCTACACGATCAGACAGGCGGAAAATATCATCCAGATCTTCCAGCACCAGAAGAATAGCAGTTCCTTTGTCTCTTTCCCTGAGCAACAATTGAAAAACTGCTTCGGCGGCAGCCACATCCAAACCCCGTACCGGGTACGAAGCAATTATCACCTGCGGTCTTTTATCCAGTTCCCGTCCCAGCAAAAGTTTCTGCAGATTGCCACCGGAGAGGAAATTAACCGGGTAATTTATATCCGATAAATATATATTATAGTTCTCCACCAGCGACCGGGCGTATTTTCTTATGCGGGAATAATTTAAAAACGGGCCGCGGGAAAACTCCGGCCGGTAATAACTGCGTAAAATGCTGTTGTCCATTACGCTGATATTAGGCACCAGCCCCATACCCAGACGATCTTCCGGGACCATATTCAGGCCCAACTCCAAACGCTTCCTGATATCATAATCAGTAATATCCCTGCCCTTCATGCGAATACTCCCTTTTGCCGGAGTACGCAATCCCGCCAGGGCCTCCACCAGCTCACGCTGTCCATTACCGGCTACTCCGGCAATAGATACTATTTCTCCACTGCGAATATCCAGAGTAGCATCTTTAACTGCCAGATAGCCCAAGTCTCCCCGCACCTGCAGACCCTTAATTTCCAAAACCGCCGGTCCCGGTGCAGTATTACGGTTTACCTGCCCGTACTCTATTTCACGGGCTACCATCATATGAGTTAAATCAGACTCATGCAGATTTTCAATGCGGTCACTGCCTGCCACTTCACCCTTGCGCAGAACCGTTACATAATCAGCAATCTCCATCACTTCATGTAACTTATGAGTAATTAAAACTACCGCTCTGCCCTCATCAGCCATGAAACGCAAAACTTTGAATAAATCCTGCACCTCACGCGGAGTAAGTACCGTAGTCGGTTCATCCATAATCAGCACATCACAACCGCGATAAAGCATTTTCAGTATTTCCACGCGCTGTTGTTCTCCCAGCGATAAATTGCTGATACGCGCTGCCGGGTCAACTCCCAGTCCAAAACGCTCTGACAACTCCTGAACCTTGCCTTCCATGCCCTCCTGCCGATTAATAATACCGCGACGTTTAGCTCCCAGAACAATATTTTCCGCCACGGTAAAATTATTGACCAGGCGGAAATGCTGATAAATCATACCAATGCCCGACTCCAGTGCATAACGCGGTGAGCGGAATTGCACCTGCCGGCCCCGTACCTTGATTTGACCGCTGTCCGGGCGGTACAATCCGGCTAAAATACTCATTAAAGTAGACTTGCCAGCCCCATTCTCTCCTAACAGGGCATGAATTTCACCCGGATAAACCCGAAAACTAATATTATGATTAGCCAGCACACCGGGGAAACTCTTACTTATATTATTCATTTCAATAAGCGGTTCACGCTTCATGTATAAATCCTCTTCAAAAACCGGATTGGCATTGATAAGCAACAACCTGTATTTTTCATGCCTTGGATATTTGCGGGATAGAACAACGGAAAAGGCGGCATAAAGCCGCCTTAAAGACTCTATTCTTTAATAGCCTTATTTGGGTATTGTACCCTCTACACCTTCAACAAACCATTCAAAACTTAACATTTCTGCGTCAGTCATTTTCTGAGCTTCCGGAACCTTTACTGCTCCGCTCTGGTCTTTAACCGGTCCGGTAAATACATCCCATTTCCCGTCTATAATATCAGCTTTCTTATCAGCCACCAACTGTTTAACATTGGCAGGAACCTTGTCACTAATTGGAGCCAGATCAACTATGCCGTCTTCCACGCCACCCCAGTACTCCTCACTCTTCCAGGTCCCATCCATAACTGCCTGAATTGCTCTTACATAATATGGTCCCCAGTTCCATACCGGAGAAGTCAAATTGGCATTGGGAGCAAACTTGCTCATATCACTGTTATAACCAATGCTGAGGATTCCTGCTTCTTCGGCTGCCTGCTGAACTGCCGGAGTATCAGCATGCTGAGCCAGCACATCACACTTGGCATCAATCAGACTCTCAGCAGCAGCTTTTTCCTTGGCAGCATCAACCCAGGTCAAAGCCCATACTACCTTAACGGTTGCATCCGGATTAACTGACCTGACTCCCAGCGTAAATGCGTTAATGCCTCTGACTACCTCCGGAATCGGATAAGCCGCCGCATAACCAATTTTATTATTCTTCGTCATTGAACCGGCGACAATACCGCTCAGATAACGCGCCTGATAAATGCGGCCAAAATAAGTGGAAACATTAGTATCAGTCTTTAAACCTGAACAATGCAGGAAAGTAATATCCGGATAACGCTTGGCAACTTCCAGAATTGGATCCCCATAACCAAAACTGTTGGCAATGATTACTTTACAGCCTTCCTGAGCCAACTGTTCGATACTTCTTTCCGCATCTCCACCCTCAGGAACATATTCCAAAGTCATGGTCTTTACTTCCGGGATTTTCTCCTCCAGATATATTCTGCCCTGGTCATGCGCATAAGTCCAACCGGCATCCCCCGGTGCACCAATATAAATAAACCCAACCTTGAACTCCTCTGCTTTGTCTTTGGCGGCGTCCTTATCCCCCTGGTCGGCAGTTCCGCATCCCACAACCAATGCAGTCATAAGCGCCAGGACCAACACCATAATACCCAGCTTGCCAAATCTCATCAACTTACCATTACCTCCTGTCCAAATCTAAAATCCGTTGCTAAATATTTCTAACACTTTTTAATTCGACACTATTAATTAAATTCCTTCATTAAAAGCTATTAATGGACGCTGATAACGCAGGTAATGCGGATTTCCGCTGTTTTATAATTATTGATATAGTTGAGAATATTTCAATTTATAAAAAATCTAATTATGCAAAGTCCTCATACAGCTATTTATACTTCAGAGACACGATCCTGGCCGGCTCAAAATAATCGCGGTGATCAAACACCATCGTTCCGTCTGCCTCAATTTTATAAATATCCAGAAACTCCACCTGAACTTCTACCAGTAAAGTTCTTTGTGCCGGGGGGCAGATTCCCTGGCTGGCAAACTGAAAACGGCACTCTTTATCATCCGCAAAAACACACTTGGGGTTTTCCAGATAAAAGCTTAATTCTTTTCCTGACTCGTTTAAAATCCATTCCTGCTTAGACAGGATAATCTCAGCAGGGATATCCTGACTGTGACTGTAGTCCTGATCCAATACAGTATAAATCTCTTCCACCCCAACCAGTACGCCTGCCTCTGCCATTTCAAAAGCCTGGGCAGAGTGGTGATGATTAATACTAATTAGTCCCTCCAGAAAAGAAGAGTCCGCAAAAGAAGCTGCGATAAGAAAAAACAGCAATAGATAAAAAATTACCCAAACCAGTACATAACCTTTATCATTTCCACTTTGAAATAATGAAGGAATAAAGTCTGTCTTACTCCTGTGCCTGTAAAACCCGGGAATAACAAAAGTAATTAACTTCATAATCATCATCCTGGCTATGCAACTTTAACTTACCCTGCAACCTAGAACCTGTCTTCGTAAAACTAACTGCTGATATATTCTCCGCTACCGGTACGGTACTGACATCGCGACGATACAGATTGCCACCGTAAGTATAAATGCATATGTTTTCCCCTTGCGCCCCGGTAATAATCAACTGGCTGCCATCGGCATTCACCTGAAAATCCCGTGATGTCCTTATATCCTGCTGAATGCAATCCAGTGCCATACGCGATGAATACTGCAACTCAGCCTGTTCGCTGTTATGGGAATAACCATTTAAAAGCAGCGTGGATATCTGCTGCAATGAAACAATCACCAACAAGGCCAATGCCAATCCCAGCAACAGGTCAACCAGCATAATACCATGTTCATCAGCACCAGTCTGAAAAATCCCCCTGACACTCAAGGCACCCGAACTACTCCCACCATAAATTCTTCCCACTCATGACTCCCCCCGGTCGTCAACACCTTCAGATTAACTATGTACAATTGATCCACTCCCTCCAAAGGTTTTAAATTGATCTCAGCCTCGACTCCAGATGGATGAGTCTGTATAAATGGCATGCTGTCAGCTTGCACCCAACCACTGTCAACCACTCCTGACAATATCTGCGGACGGGATTTCATTTCCTCCAACAAAGAACTGGCGTAAATACAGGCAGCCGTTTTTCCCTCACCCCGGGAAACATTATTGACTCCAAATAAAAACAAATTAAAGGCCCCTCCAATTAACACCAGTGTAATAACAAGTGACACCAGCACCTCCAGCAAGGTGACTCCCGCCTGTGTACCATTTTTTCGCAGCAACTTGCTCCCCGTCCGGGCATATAATGAAGTAATCATACTCTACATCCAACCAACAAAATAATTACCATTAAGTTATCATTCTACCTTCTCTGCCAAATTCCTCCACATATATTTTTATTGAATATAATATAAATAATTATCCGTGTGTGACGCTATTTTTCTGCCCAAAACCGCGTTTTTGGCAAAATATATAAATAACCCTATTTATTTCTTTGAAACTGAATGATATCATTAGTGTAGGATGTTATTGTCATCATTCTTAATAAGACTAATTGCGGGTTTATGATTGTGACCTTTTTCCCGTTATCTGTTTCCCCATTATTTATTAAGGAGTTGTACATGAGTAAAAATATAACTTCAGACAAGTACCAATCCGGTTTTACACTGGTTGAGATTCTGGT
>JAQVWB010000003.1 GCA_028698695.1 Syntrophomonadaceae bacterium
TAAATTGTAATCAAAAGCATGCAATGGCTGGTTGGTCTCCAACATTACATAGTTAGTAATATCGACTACATTATTTATCGGCCTGATTCCCGAATTTATCAGAGCCTGCTGCATCCAATCAGGCGAAGGTTTAATTACTGCCTTTTTAATCACGCGGGCTGAATAACGGGGACATAAATCGGTATCCTGAATATCTATTTTAATATAATCGTTAACTTCGCCACCCTCATTGCTTAAGTTATTATAGGGTATTTTCAGCTCATTACCGGTTATAGCCGCCACTTCACGAGCCAAATTAATCATACCCAGACAATCACCGCGATTAGGCGTTAAATCCAATTCCATTATTGAATCATCATCATTTTCTTCCATCCCTTCCACAGCAATTCCGGCCATGGTCAGTTTGTGGGCAAGTTCTGCCGGTGTTAAATCAAAATCAACATATTTTTTTAACCAGTTAATTGAAACCCCCATACTGTCACCTCCTAAAATTGCTGCAGAAACCGTTTATCATTATCAAAAAACAGTCGCAAATCATTTATGCCATATTTTAACATAGCTATTCTCTCAATACCCATCCCAAAAGCAAAACCAGTCACTTCCTCAGGGTCATATCCTCCATATTTTAAAACCCGGGGGTGTACCATACCTGCACCCAGTATTTCCAACCAGCCCGTATGCGAACATACCCGACAACCTTTTCCCTTGCAACTGACACAGGAAATATCCATCTCCACACTGGGTTCGGTAAAGGGGAAGAAGCTTGGGCGGTAGCGTACTTTCACGTCATCACTGAAAATCTTCTGGGCAAATAACATTAAAACGCCTTTCAGATTAGCAAAAGTTATGTTTTTATCTACCAGCAACCCTTCTACCTGCTGGCACATAGGAGAATGAGTAGCATCATCATCCTTGCGGTAAACCTTGCCGGGGTCAATAATTTTAACCGGTAAATGTGGATACATGGCTTCCATAGTACGCACCTGCACGGGTGAAGTATGTGTTCTCAGCAGCACCTCATCAGTAATATAGAAAGAATCCTGCATATCCCGGGCAGGATGATCTTTAGGTACATTCAGCGCCTCAAAATTATAATAATCCTTCTCTATTTCCGGACCTTCGGCCACGGCAAACCCCATACCCATAAAAATGTCTCTAATTTCTTCATTAATCAAAGTCAGCGGATGCTTGCCACCCCGATTGATCGGCAAGCCCGGTAAAGTAACATCCAGCCTTTCCTGTTCCAGGCGCTGATTCAAATCCCTTACTTTAATCTCATTTATTCGTTGTGCCACCAGGTTTTCTATACGATCTTTTACCTGATTGGCAACCTGTCCGAATTCGGAGCGTTCCTGAGGAGATAAATCTTTGAGTCCCCGTAACATTAAGGTTATTTCACCTTTACGGCCGAGGATTTTTACCTTAAGCTCATTTAACTCCTGCAATTCTTTGGCCTGCCCCAGTGCCTGTAATGCTTTTTTTTCAATCTCATTAAGTTTTTCCAGCATTTAATTTCCTCCCTGGCAGAAAAATAAAAAACCTTCGCTCCCAAGGGGCGAAAGTTCCGCGGTACCACCCTAATTAGCCAGATAATATATACCCGGCTGCCTCTATGTCGTTAACGGCGACCTCCGTAACAGACCTACTAAGGTTCAGTCCTCTGCTCCCGGGGTGAATTCATACTGCCCTTATCCTGATTGTACTCTCAGTCTCCGATACAATCTCCCTTGAAGTTCCAGACAGCCTACTTGTCCCCTTCATCGCATTTAGCTTATATCTACTGTGTAATAAGCATCTTATACATTAAGTAATATATGATGCATCCTGAGCTTTCAAAAAGTCTCCACAGTGTTTCTGCTTGATTGAACATAGATAAAACACCCTTCCCTTCAAGGTTTGGGTTTAATCTAATCGTATTATAGCATAGCGTCGGCCTCAGGACAATGCTTCATGGCCGCCTCTGCCGGTTAACTTCCGACATTATTATAGCACATGAAACTGCAGCATTTAAAGATTCCACCCTGGCATTTACAGGTATAACAGCTTTAACTTTACATCTTTCACTGATCTCCGGGCTGATGCCCTGAGCCTCACTGCCAATAACAATCACTATGGGTCCCGTATATTCAACTTCATAAATACTATTGGGAGCATGCGGATAACTGCCAATTAATTTATAACCTGAATGGATCAATCTATCCAACACCAGTTCATCAATCTCATAAACAGGCAGATGGAAAATCCCCCCCATAGTTGCTCTTACAACTTTAGGGCTATATGGATCAACACAGCCTGGAGTCAGCATAATTCCATCAAAGTTAAATGCCCAGGCTGTACGAATTATAGTTCCCATATTACCTGGATCAGCTATCTGATCAAGCAATAAGAGGCAAGCCTCATTATTAACCAGCAACTGCCAGTTAGGTTCCGGTTTTTGAATAATGGCGGCTATACCCTGAGGGTTTTCAGTATCTGCGATATATGAAAACAATGCTGGCGAAATCAGGTAGCAATCAAACTGTTCCAGCTGTCTGGCCATTTCATCAGATAAAGAAAAATCTTCAGCAACAAAAATTTTTTCAATAACCTGATTACTCATCAATGCTTCATTTACCAGGCGTTGTCCCTCAACAAGGTATAATTTCAGCTGCTGCCGATATTTTTTATTTTTCAATTTAGCTGCCTGTTTAATATTTATATTATCCCGGGAAATAATCTTTTTCATCATACTCCTGAAAAAGATTTAAGAGTACGGCTGATACCATACTCTTAAAACTTTTAGTTATTCTGCTTGGCCAGTTCTGCTAATTGCGTGAAACCCTGAGGGTCTGTTATGGCCAGTTCTGCTAACATCTTACGGTTTACATCTACTCCAGCCACTTTAAGTCCATGAATCATCTTGCTGTAAGACATTCCATTATCGCGAGCTGCAGCGTTGATACGTGCAATCCATAATTTCCTGAAATCTCTTTTCTTCAACCGGCGATGAACATAAGCATAATTGCCTGATTTCATTACCTGCTGATTGGCTACTCTGTATAACTTGGACTTGCTACCCCGATAACCTTTGGCCATCTTTAATATTTTTTTATGTCTTCTGTGAGTGGTTACACCACGTTTAATCCTGGGCATATTATATTACCTCCTGCAACTACGGAATTAATTTGGATATTCTTTTAGTTTCAGCTTCACTGACAAGACCGGATTTACGAAGATTTCTCTTTCTTTTTGGGCTCTTGCCACCCAGTAAATGACTGGCGTAAGCTTTGGATCTTTTGATTTTGCCGCTGCCAGTTTTCTTAAAGCGTTTGGCAGCGCCTCTATGAGTTTTGGTCTTAGGCATTAGCCTTCCTCCTTTATAATCTCGATTTTGGGTATCAGTATAGTAACCATGTTCCTTCCCTCAACCTTAGGAGGTTTCTCAACTGCAGACACATCAGCCAGTTCTCCAACCAGCTTAAGGGATAGTTTTTCACCTAAATCGGGATGAGTAATTTCCCGGCCCCTAAACATAATGGTTACCTTGACTTTATCTCCCGCATTCAAAAATTTGCGCGCATTTTTGGCTTTGACCTGGAAATCATGCTCATCGATATTAGGGCGCATTTTGACTTCCTTAATTGAGATAACCTTTTGTTTCTTGCGGGCGTCCTTTTCTCGCTTGCTTTGTTCAAATTTGAATTTGCCGAAATCCATCAAGCGACATACGGGCGGTTTTGCTGAAGGTGCTACCTCAACCAGATCTACTCCTTTTTCCAGGGCAATTTCCAGTGCCTCGCGGATTGGGACTATACCTAATTGTTCACTATCTTCGGCAACCAGTCGGACTTCCTTGGCTCGAATGTCCTCATTAACTCTCCAATCTTTACTAATAAGAAGTTCACCTCCAAAATAAAATAAAAAAAGCGAATCCTAAGACTCGCTTCTCAAATCGCTAATATACACAAAGGAACACTAACGACCAACTGATCTCCAGTTTAAATAACCTTACGAACAACAGGTTGTAAGGTGAGAAGCATTAGCTCCTGCTTAGTCCACTAAAAATAATAGCATAAACTAACTCTGTCTGCAATATCAGGTTAAATATATTTATAAAATATTAGTCATTGCTCCGATCACGAATTTCCTGCAAAATGTTTTGTTTGAACTCTTCTCTGGGTATAGCCCCCTTATCACCATGTTTACGATGTCTGACAGCTACCGTTCCCTGTTCTATCTCCTTATCTCCCACTACTAGCAGGTAAGGTATCTTTTGCAGTTGACCTTCCCTGATTTTATAGCCCATCTTTTCACTTCTGGAATCAACCTCAACCCGTATTCCAGAAGCCCTTAAATCGTCTGCAATCTCAACTGCATAATCCAATTGTCTTTCGGTAATAGGAATCAGCTTAACCTGTACCGGAGCCAACCAAGTCGGGAATGCCCCGGCAAAATGCTCGGTTAATATACCAATAAACCGTTCTATACTACCGTAAATAACCCGGTGAATCATTACTGGCCGATGTTTTTCACCGTCTTCACCGATATAATTGAGGTCAAAGCGTTCCGGCATCTGAAAATCAAGCTGAATGGTACCACATTGCCAAGTACGATCCAGGGAGTCCTGCAGATGGAAATCAATTTTAGGCCCGTAAAAAGCTCCATCACCTTCGTTGACCTGATAGTTCAATCCAGATTCCTGTAAAGCCTGAATTAGTGCATTGGTAGCAATATCCCAGGCTTCATCGTCCCCCATTGAGTTCTCCGGACGGGTGGATAATTCCACATGGTAAGGAAATCCAAACAATGTGTAAAAGCGGTCTACTAAACGGATAACCCCCCTAATCTCATCAATAATCTGTTCAGGCAGCATAAATATATGGGCATCATCCTGTGTAAACGCACGCACTCTCATTAAACCATGCAATACTCCGGATAATTCATGCCGATGTACTAAACCCATCTCAGCAATACGTAAAGGTAATTCCCGATAACTATGCAAACCCTGCTTATATACAAGCATTCCACCGGGACAATTCATAGGCTTTACGGCAAAATCCTGTTCATCAATCTGCGTAAAATACATATTTTCCTTGTAATGATCCCAATGACCGGAACGCTCCCAGAGTTCACGATTTAAAATAATCGGAGTACGAATCTCCTGATAACCGGCCTTCTGGTGCTCTTCCCGCCAAAAGCTTTCCAATTCATTACGAAGAATCATACCTTTAGGTAAGAAAAACGGAAAGCCGGGTCCCTCATCCAGCACGACAAACAATCCCAGATCTTTCCCCAGGCGGCGATGATCCCTTTTTTTTGCTTCCTCAATTTTATGCAAATGGTCATCCAGCATATTCTTTTTCGGAAAAGAGGTTGCATAAACCCGCTGTAACATCGGATTTTTTTCATTACCCCGCCAGTAGGCCCCTGCCAGACTCATTAGTTTATATGTTTTTAATCTGCCGGTGGAAGGAATATGCGGTCCCGCACATAAATCAATGAACTCACCCTGTTGATACAGACTTATAACCACATCTTCAGGCAAATCCTGAATTAATTCTACCTTATAATCTTCGCCTTTTTCTTCGAAGAATTTAATGGCTTCGTCCCGACTCATTTCCTGACGAATAATCGGATAATCTGATTCAATAATCCGCTGCATTTCTTCTTCAATCAATGCAAAGTCTTCGGGAGTTATTATATGTTCACTGTCAAAATCATAATAAAACCCTTTATCAATTGCAGGTCCAATAGCTAATTTTATATCTGGCCAGAGTCTTTTAACCGCCTGAGCCATGATATGACCGGACGAGTGTCTGTAAACTGCAGCAGCACGGGAATCATTAAAATCCAATAATTCCAGTTGCCCATCTTCATATATTGGCCTGGTAAGATCAATCACCATATCATTATATAAAGCAGCGATTGCATTTTTGGCCAGTTTCGGACTAATATCTTCTGCTACCTGCAACATGGTAATTCCCTCTGGATACTCCCGACTGGTACCATCTTTCAAAGATACTCTAATCATTTACCCGTCCTCCTTTTCATAAATTATTTACGGAAATAAAAGTATAATGCCTACTTGAACCAGACCAATTACAAGGCCTAAAACTCCTCCCAGAATTTCAATAAAAGTCAACTCTTTATTGGAAACGCTTCTAATCATATCTTCCAATTGATCCAGATCAAAATCGTTTATCTTCCGAGCAACAATTTTTCTAATCTGGATATCCCGGCTTAAATACTCATGACCCGACTCAATTAATTGATTGATTAAACCTGGTGCTTCCTGACGCACTACTTTTTCCATTATATCGCCCACCAATTGCACCACCATGGCAGGCAAAACCCTGGGCAGCATATTGTCCAGCTTGTCCCTTAAAACTTTGACCGTTTTAACAATTGCCATTTCCATTGTTTCAGGAGTCTTGATTTTTTCAAAAATCTCATCCAGCGATAATAATTGTTCTTCTACCAAATCACCCACACTGACTGCAATTTCCGCCTGTCTTTTGGGTAACAGACCCTGAAGTTCATAAAAACCCAGGTTAATTGGTTTTCTGGGCCAAAATAAAAGCCTTATGGCTACAACATTAGTAACATATCCAATCAAAGCACTAATAAGAGGTATTAATAATATTTTGATTAACATTTAATCACCTGATTTAAGATTTACCTAATGAATATATCAGATTTTAGTGGGTGGAGCAATAATGCAGGGTTTAATTCATGCCAGCTAACAGAAGTGGTGGATTCATAAGCAAGGTTAATAAATACACGGAAAAGATGCGGTATTTGCGTTATAGAAAGAATAATGGGCAACAGACTCTTTGTCAGTTATCGCCTGTATGATGGAAACTACTGTTGAAAACCATTATTTAAAATGTGATGACACTGCAGACAACCACTGCAAATTTTAATTCGATCATTAAAAACCTTCAATATGGTTTGAATGGGTTGACGATTTAAATCACCGCCATTATGAAGGATAATTCGACGAGGAGCAATAGTTATTAAGATACTGATTAACACATCGTCAAAATTAATTTCATTAAACCTCAGTTCATTTACATAATAATCCATATAGCTTTCATCTATCTTCATACCATTTCCATCCCACAAGTAGAAAAAACTATTGGAGGTCATTAAAACATTTACTTCCATTATCTTAGGGGTCTGCGTTTCAACATAAAATCGTAACAAAGTAACAAAATCGTTATACTCTTTTTCACTGCGCAACTCTTCACAAGCAATTTCTACGGCAAACTTTATCTCGGTCAAATAATCCCGTAAACAAAAAGTAATAAATCCTTCTACGAGCAGATAATTATTTTCGTTAATGTGTTCCAGTATACGATTGGCAATACGACTTTTACGACCATAGTACAGCAATCGGTTTAACTTCTCATTATCCTGACAGGCATGAAGAAAATCAACTGTTTTATCATAAATTAAAAATTTTTCCTCTTCGCTCAGCGACCGGGCAGTACGGTTTATTTCTTTCCATATTAGTATACTTTCCCACTGAATAAGAATATGTTCCGCAATTACCTCGGCTACCTGATGTCTAAATATACACAAAATATCTTCATCGCGAAACACCTGACCAAATTGACTTCCCTGTATTTTAACCACTAATTCTTCAATATCAGGAACCGGCTTTTGATCTATATTAACGGAAACAGTATAACCTTGCTGATGAATCCATTTAGCCCGCTGTTTTAAATCTGCCAATAAGCAGTTGGCATTATTACTGGCGGTGGTGATATGAAACTCATGAATCATGTTACAGGCCTCCAAAGAAAATTGATATCTTATTATATGTGCAGGCCCATAGCATTATTCAGTTGGCAATTTTTCATATATTACACTAAACAACAAGAAACCAGGGTTATTGTTTAGAGTGTTCCCTGTCACCCCCAAAAGTAATTGGACAGCAGGTTTTTTCATAGACATGTTTTAAAGAAATTATTTATTAAAATGACTCTTCAACCAATATGCCAGGGAGGTGAGTTTATGGGCGATCAGGGGCGCGAGTTTCGTACTGTTCGCGGTTATCAAATTAAGCAGCAAGAGACTAAAACTATTACCGCCAGCATGGAAGACTACCTGGAAATGATCTATCGCCTGGCCCGGGAGAAAGGATATACCCGTATGGGTGACCTGGCAACAGCCCTTAATGTGCAGCCTCCTTCGGCAAGTAAAATGGTTCAGAAATTGGCGGATATGGGTTACCTTCAGTTTGAAAAGTATGGAGCAATAGAACTTAGCAAAAAGGGGCGCGAATACGGGCAATATTTATTAAAAAGGCATGAGACCCTGGAGCGCTTTTTAGGCATCATAGGAGTTAAAGAGCAATTGTTAGAGGAAACTGAAAAGATTGAACATTATATCAGTCCCGAAACTATAAGGAAAATTATGCTGCTGGTTGAATTCATGGAAGATAATCCAGAATGGCTGCACGCTTTTAACGATTTTCACAACCGTGGGGGATAATTGGGAAATAGGCGCCAATAACAGAGTTATCATGTAAATAACTTATAATTTAGAACTTTATTAATCACGCTACTTTGGGTTACCACTGATAATTGCAATACCTCTTCCTTCTGCAACCAGCACCTTATTTTTTTATTACCCCCCTTCGGACAAACACCAAATCTCTGCAAATCCAATATATTAAGATAATTTCAAAGTTAGCCGTCTGCAACTTTCTTAACCAGGTGTGCTCGGTGAGATTTTCTAAACAGTTTTGGGGTAAACAGCTATATTCCGTAATAGAAAGAGGTGAAGAGAATGGTTATTCCCAACTCTCTATCTCTGATAGATATCCCGGTCGGAGACAGTGCCCGGGTGGTAAATATTTTAACTATTGGCGCCAATCGACGCCGACTGCTTGATTTGGGTTTGGTACCCGGTTCCAGAGTAGAAGTCATTCGGCGCAGCCCGGCAGGTAATCCCACTGCCTATTTAATTAAGGGAACGTTAATAGCACTTCGTAACGAAGATGCCCGCCAAATCCTGGTGGATACAAACTAATGCTGATTAGAAAGGAGAATATATGATTAAGACTGCCTCTTTACCAGTTCACGGTCAGGAAGCTACCAAAAATTTCGTTATAGCCTTGGCTGGAAACCCTAATGTAGGCAAAAGTACAGTTTTTAACCGCTTAACCGGGCTCAAACAACATACTGGCAACTGGCCGGGAAAGACGGTAACAAGAGCAGAAGGTACCTTTTTCCATCGTAACCGGCACTATACCCTGGTAGATCTGCCCGGGACTTATTCCCTGCACGCCAGCTCTACCGATGAACAAGTAGCTCGTGATTTCATCTGTTTTGCCCGCCCGGATCTTACCTTGGTAGTATGTGATGCTACCTGCCTGGAGCGCAACTTAAATTTAGTACTGCAAATATTAGAAATTACCGATCGGGTTGTACTTTGTGTAAATCTAATGGATGAAGCCAAAAGAAAAGGATTTCGTGTAGATATTGATATGCTAACTCACAAGCTGGGAATACCGGTAGTAGGTACCGCCGCCCGCAGCGGGAGGGGTTTAAGCAGGTTAAAGAATGTTTTGGACGATATGGTTGCCGGGAAAATAGTGACCACACCACAGCAGGTTGTTTATGACCCGGAGTTGGAAACATCCATAAATGAGATTGCCAAAAGACTGACTCCTTATTTGCCCGATTGGATTAACAGCCGCTGGGCAGCTCTGCGTTTATTAGAGAGGGATTATAGTGTTCTGGATCATATCACCGATAATAAAAACAAAAATTACTCCCCAAGAATATTGAAGAAGGAAGTGGCTTTGTGTCTACAATAAATAAACACGGGCTATTAATAATCCGTGAAATTGAGCCTCTCCTTCCCGGAAATGTATCCAATATAAAAGATCGTATAGTGAGCGGCATCTACCGGCAGGCTGAAGATATCTCGGCCCAGGCAGTAAGAACTGAAAGCTCATATCAAGCTAGCCTGGAGACCAAGCTGGATGGTATCCTAACCTCACGCTGGCTGGGTTTCCCTATAATGTTATTCCTGTTGACTCTGGTTCTCTGGATTACTATTACTGGTGCCAACTACCCTTCTCAATTACTGGCCAGCGGCTTATTCTGGATTGAAAAACAACTGCTTAATCTTTTTGTTACATCAGGTGCGCCGTCCTGGTTAACCGGGGTACTAATTCTGGGTATGTATCGTTCCCTGGCCTGGGTAGTATCGGTTATGCTCCCCCCCATGGCTATCTTCTTCCCCCTTTTTACCCTGCTGGAGGACCTGGGTTATCTACCCCGGGTAGCCTTTAATATGGATAACCTTTTCCGCCGGGCGGGAGCCCACGGGAAACAGTGTTTGACCATGTGCATGGGGTTCGGCTGTAATGCTGCCGGGGTCACTTCCTGCCGTATTATTGACTCCCCCCGGGAACGATTAATAGCCATACTCACCAATACCTTCTCCATCTGCAATGGACGTTTTCCTACTCTTATATCCCTGGCTACAATCTTCATGGGTACCCTGGTTGCCCGGGCCTTTAGTTCCACCCTGGCTACCCTGGCAGTGGTAGCCATAATAATGATGGGTATATTAACTACCCTCCTGGTTTCTTATTTATTATCCCGCACCCTTCTACAGGGAGTTCCTTCATTTTTTGTACTGGAGCTCCCCCCTTTTCGCAAACCTCAACTGGGCCAAATCCTAATCCGCTCCCTATTGGACCGCACATTATTTGTACTCTGGCGAGCCGTAGTTATAGCTGCCCCGGCAGGAGCCCTGACCTGGATACTAGCTAATAGTTTTGTTGCTGATACCAGCATATTTGCATTAATAGCCGGTTGGCTGGACCCCCTGGGCCAGCTTATGGGCATGGATGGCATTATCCTCATCGCCTTCCTGTTAGGACTACCCGCCAATGAGATTTTCCTGCCCATCCTTATCATGGGCTATTTATCAGCCGGCTCTATGTTGGAACTGGATAGCCTGAACGCATTGCGGACCCTATTGCTGGATCATGGCTGGACCTGGATTACCGCCCTCTGCGTAATGCTGTTTTCCCTGCTCCATTTTCCCTGCGGTACCACCCTTTATACCATTTTCAAGGAAACCCGCAGTGCCCGCTGGACCATTATGGCTGCCCTGATTCCCCTGGCCCTGGGAATCCTGGTCACTTTGATAGTTAACCAGGGAGCGAGAATTATAAATTGTTTTTCAGCCGGTTTTTCTGGTTAGAAAGTTGAGTTAATGAATATATTTTATTATTGCGGAACTGCTCCTGGTTTGGGAACCCGGATAGAACTAACCATTAAATATGACAATAACAACACTAGTAAAACAATTAACCATACCGGTAAATAAGCCGCCAGCAAAGAAACTACAGCCAGAAATAATCCCGCAAAAGTGATGGGAATACCAACAAAATAATCGGGAGCACCGGATACATTAAAACGGGCTAAACGAAAAGCTCCACAGGCTATATAAACGAGAACTATAATTAAACCGGCAACAAACCACTTGTCTGCTAATAACTGCGAATAAATAAGCAATGCCGGAGCAACCCCAAAGGAAACCAAATCACATAAAGAATCCAATTCTTTACCTATGCTGGTAGCACTATCAAGACGTCTGGCAACCTTGCCATCCAACGAATCCATTACTACGGCAATAAGTATTAATAAAGCTGCTGCTGCATAGTTCTCATTTATAGTAGCCACTAATGATAAGCATCCAGCCAGGAGATTTAAAAAAGTTATACTAATTGCTATCGATATCCGAAATGAATTTGGCAATTACGCTTTCCCCTCCCTTTACACTATCCCCGATTTTAACCAATATCTCAGTTTCAACGGGCAAATAAATTTCCGTACAGGAACCGAATCTAATCAAACCAAATCGTTCTCCCCGCTGCAGTACATTTCCCGATTCAACCCAACATACTAATCTTCTGGCAACCAGACCAGTAATCTGCACTACCAGCACCCTTCCAAAATCAGTTTCCAATCCAATATAATTGCGTTGATTCTTAAAACTGACCTCATCCTTATATGCCGGTAAAAACTTACCAGCTACCTGCTTTATAAAACCAACCTTGCCGGACACCGGTGCCCGGTTAATATGAACATTAAACAAGCTGAGAAATATCCTTACGCGCTTAGCATTCCCTTTAATAAAAAGCCCTTCGTTGACAGTTGTAACATCCATTACCTTGCCATCAGCAGGTGAAACAACCATCTCATCCCCCTCCGGGATAATCCGCTCGGGGTTACGAAAAAAGAATATGCAAAACAAGGTTAAAGCTGCAAATATTAGTGCAGGTATATAAAAGTGAAAAACAGCCAATACTGCAACAATAGCTAAAGCTATTATAATAAAAATCCAGCCCTCACGGGCAATAATTTCATTGTGCTGCATATAGAAACATTCCTTCAAATAATATATTCAACTGCTCTTTACCTCATATTCATTCTAGTCGAAATCCCAAGAAATTAATACCCATAATGCTCAATTATTGTCGGATGGCAACTTTGTTTGCTTTATTATACTATTATATGCAATCAAGTCCCCTTAATTCTTAATTAATTGAACCCAAATTAATGCAGCTTTTTTTATAATCAATAAAAAGGTATCAGTAAACTGATACCTTTTTATCGCCTTATATATGAATTTTATCCTTAGCTATAGGAAAGGGAATCTGAATCAACCGCTGTTTGCCAAGGCTTGCCGTTATTATCATCAACGTGATTTTCTTCATCACTAAAGTAGAAATTCAGAGTATCTGAAGCTTCTACCTGAAATCTTGCCTGGTAAATTCGACCTTGCTTGCTCATTTCTATAGTTTTTGAACCGAAATAACGATCAGGTGATCCATACATAACATGTACTGATAACGGTTCTGAGTTATGGGTAGTCAACTCACCTGAATAAATAATATTAACATTTTTTCCTACAGACGGTGGCATTGGTTCAATCGAAACTCCATTACCCAATTCTTTTCTTGCCATATAAAAAGCTCACTCCTTTCTGATGTATAGCATTATGATGCGCCAATAATTAAAAGTTTATGAGTAATTGTAAAGCTAATCCGACAAATACCCTTATACAGGCTTAGTTTATATAATGTGCATTTCCAAAATAACTATTATACAATTAAAGAGATTTAGATTTTGATTCCAATGTAAAAGGAAATAATTCCTCTGTTGATAATTCTTACTATTATATTGGGGGGTACTGGAATGAGCGTAGAGGCACAACGGGAAACTTTTATTGATATAATGGCAAAATTTACGGCATATACCGGCAAGCATCTTCCTGATGATGTTTTATCAAAGTTAAAAGAACTGCAGGAAAAGGAAATCACCCCATTAGCAAATATTATTTACGATGCTATGTTTGAAGATCTCAGGATGGCAGATGAATTGGATAGACCATGCTGCCAGGATACCGGAGTTATTCAGTATTTTGTACAAGTTGGAACCAGGTTTCCTTTAATTGATGAGATAGAAGATTGCCTGCGTGAAGCGGTCAAAAGGGCTACGATTATCGGACCGCTCCGCCACAATGCGGTTGAAGTTTTCGATGAGAAAAACACCGGCAACAATGTTGGCAAAAGAATTCCCTGGATTGACTGGGAGATTGTTCCCCACAGTGATGAGGCGACCATCTATGTATATATGGCCGGCGGCGGTTGCAGTCTGCCGGGAACTGCCAAGGTTCTCATGCCTCTGGAAGGATATGAGGGAGTTGTAAAATTCGTTTTCGATCAAATTACTTCCTATGGTATCAATGCCTGCCCTCCTCTGCTGGTTGGCATTGGTATTGCAGGTTCCGTAGAGGTGGCCGCCAAATTATCAAAAAAAGCCCTGCTACGCCCTATAGGTTCTCATAACCCCAATCCTCGTGGTGCTGAGCTGGAATCCAGAGTCGAAAACGGGCTGAATGCCATTAAAATCGGGCCGGGCGGTCTTACCGGAGAAAACTCGGTTATGGGGGTTCATATTGAAGAGGCAGCCCGTCATCCCGCTACCATTGCAGTGGGTTTATCGACCGGGTGCTGGGCGCACCGCAGATCTGCGATAAAAATAACGGCTGACCTGGATTACGAAATAATTTCGCATAAAGGAGTAATTTTATGAGCCGTAAAATATTAACTACCCCAATTAAAAATGAAGACCTGGATTCATTGACGATTGGCGATATTATTTATCTGACCGGTTATCTGATAACCAGTCGTGATGATGTCCATCAACGTCTTATCAAACAGCATAAACCGCTGCCAGTTGACCTGTCTGGCAAAGCCATTTTCCATGCCGGACCCATTATGCGAGAAATAGAAGGTCAACCCGGGAAGCACGAAGTAATTTCCATTGGCCCTACCACCAGCATGCGTATGGAAAAATATGAACAGGCTTTTATTGCTCAAACTGGTGTCAAGTTAATTGTCGGAAAGGGTGGCATGGGCCCAAATACCGCAGAAGCTTGCCGGAAATATAAAGCTATACATACCGTTTTCCCCGGAGGATGTGCTGTTCTGGCAGCAAATTGTGTGGAGGAAGTTGAATCTGTGGAGTGGCTGGATTTAGGTATGCCGGAAGCCATGTGGGTCATGCGCGTCAGGGAATTTGGGCCCCTTATCGTATCCATTGATACCAAAGGTAATAATCTTTTCGAGAATAATATAAAAGCTTTTAATCAGAGGAAAGAAGTTATCGTTGAGGATATCTGCCAACATGTCGATTATCTTGAGTAAGGCTGCGAGGACAAGGACAGAAGAACTGTCCGAAACTGCAGCTCCTCAGGATTACATTTATGATACTTTTTCAGCAATCTCGAACTTTACCCTTGATAACAAAACCCTCTGTGATGGAATATCACAGAGGGTTGGGCGGGTATTTTAGTTTTGCAGTTACCTGACAATCTTAGGGATTCTGCTGATAAACATCAACCAGGCTGTATACTTCTTCATTCAAAACTTTTGCAAATTCGGCATCATTTGGGATCGGTCTTCTGATCATCTTTTGAATTTTCTCAACCTGAGCATCAGTATTAAGCGGTTTGCCGTAAAGATCAACTGCAAAGGCTGAAAAATCTCTTATAAAGACATCAAACATCTGATTCATGATCTCATCGCTTACTCCCTCCATGCGGGCGCTTTCAATAATAAGCTGACCATAAGCCACCATGGTAAAGAGTTCACCAACAGCTAACAGATAATCGAAATCTTTCATTTGCTCACTCAGGCCCTCACCTGAAACCACCAGGTATTCTTTATAAGCTTCAATTTGCTCCATAAATACCTGTACATTCGGCAGATGTGCCAAAGTCTTGTAAGCAATATTATAGTCATGGAACTTGGTTTTGGCATAACCTCTGGTGCGACCCTGATTGAACATAAAGTCCTCATTACGGTTATCCGTTATTCTTCCGACTTCTTCGAATTCAGCCGGCATAAACATATAACTGGGAATAAGTTTGGCAATAAGAGCCATATTCACATGGCGGGTACCTTCCAGTTTGGGATATCCTCTCAGTTCGGTTACCGCCTGCTCAAAATACATGTCTTTTTCAAAACCTTTGGCGGCAATAATATCCCAGAGAAGTTCATGAACGACCTCTCCCTGAATGGAAACCTTCATTTTCATAATCGGATTATACAGCAGATATCGCTTGTCATTTTGATTGGCAATCCTCATATAATCAGTAGCTCTGAGTCCGAAGAGTTTCATGCCCATAATTCTGAGCCAGGCATCACAGAACAATCTTTTTACATGGGCAAAATCAGTAACTTTTCCACCGTAAAGCTCTCTATGATAAGCATGATTAATTGCTTCGTAGAATGAATGGGTAACAATACCGGTTGAACCTGAACCAATATTAAACTTGCAGATATTTATAGTATTAAGCATATCATCCCAGGCTTTGGAACCTCTTGATAAAATGTCAGCTTCAGTAATCGGATAATCATGCAGGACAAATTCAGCTACATACTGCTGATTATAATTAACAATGTTTTTTACACACTCATAATTGGGGTGATTGGAATCAACCGCAAAGAATACATAATCATCTGTATCGGCAAACTTGCCAAATACTGTTACGGTACTGGCTACATTACCATTACCAATGTAATACTTTCTGCCGTTGGCCAGATAAGTACCATCACCCTGGGGATAAAGCTTCATTTCGGATGAGTAGATGTCCGCGCCATGTTCCTGTTCAGACAGACCAAAAGCACAAAAAGCGTTGTCTTTTAATTTTCTGGCAGCCTTATGTTTGGCCTCTTCATTGTCTCCCAGCAGTACCGGGTCCAGACCCAAAGTCGATACATGATATACATACCAGTAGGCAGCCCCATAAAATCCGGTTATTTCAGAGAATTCATACATCCGATAAGTGCTGTAATACTGATCGGGATCAGAACCGTAACCTTTGGGCAGGAAAAGGGTTTCAAAGATTCCTTCTTCGGTTACAAACTGTTGAAAATCTTCGCAAAACTCCTTGGAATGATAATCTGCTTTTAACTTTTCAGCACCCTTGTCTTCAAACCATTGAATGGTCTTTAGCATGATTTCTTTTGATCTTTCATCAGGATAGTTTCTGTCTTTGTACTTTTTGGGGTTAAATAGCAAACTCATTAAAAAACCTCCTTAATTTAACCTAAGTGTGACAACACTTAATTTTTATTTTCATGGGGACAAATATTGTATATATATTATAGCAGGAAAATATTATTTATCATTAGTAATTTTAATGTGCGTATAATTGTTTTAAATGCAAATTTCTCCCGAGCAAAAAGCATTGAGGCAAAATAAAAGGGGATTGCAAATTAAACTGCAATCCCGTCACTGATTTTAAGTAAGAGGTGTAAACATAAAAATCGGCGATCTTCCTTCTTTAACTGCTTCCGGTTTATAATCATAATACTGAGGATCCTCATTCTCCATTTTGTCCAGAATGTGCTTGTAGGTTCGCCTTTTCATCTCTGCCAGCGTCGTTCTGGATTTATTGAATTTCCTTGCAAAAGCTATCGCTTCTTCCACGGTTTTTTCTCCGTCTTCACACGCTTTAATTATCACCCCATGTTTTTCCAATTCCGTCGCCAGCATTCTTTCTCCCGACCATTTCATTCTTAAGAACAGATGATAAGGCATAATACGTCTCATCCACTCAATCATCGAAGGAGAAAACTGAATACCCAAATCAACTTCCGGAAAACAGAAATAGCCCCGATCCGCTCTCATAAATCTGAAGTCACAGGCACCCGCCAGCATGGCTCCGTTGCCAAAAGCATGTCCATTAATGGCTGCGATAGTAGGAACCGGAGACATAAGCATGGCAGTGAATACTTCACCGTTCCGATAAAGCCATTTACTAATGCCGGGGAAATCATTATCCGTCTGGGATTTAATCATCCATTCCAGGTCAACTCCCAAACAAAAATTTTTAGGATCACTGGAAGTAAGTACTATAGCCTTAATATCATTGTCAGCCAGGATTTCATCATACACTGACAACATGGCTTCCGCCCATTCGGGGTTATGACGGTTTTCTCCGTTGTTCATGATCAATATTGCAACCGTATCATCTTTTTTCCATTCTACAATAGCCATTTTTTACCTCCTTGTTTTTTAAAATTATTTCAAAGCCTACGCGCTTTCCAGAATTAATTAACTTCCTTATTATAATTTATTGCAGCTTCTACATAATAGCAATAGCCAATATTGTATTATCTACTTCTGTAATACATATTTTCGTAGCATTTGTCTGTGCATAGAGCTTTTCAACTCTTTAATTCTAAATATCAGAACCTATCTCATTTAGTAAACTGATATACAAAAGGAGCTCCTCCCGGGAAGCAACATTTAACTTCATATAAATTCGTTTATTATGGGTTTTAATCGTGTTTATGCTAAGGCAAAGTATTTCAGCAATCTCTTTGGCAGTATGCCCTTTTACATAGAGGTCAAAAACTGCCCGTTCTGCAGGAGATAAATTTTGGGTGTTTTCCAGAAATTTATCCAGAATCGAGATTGAAAGGTTCTCCTGACTGGCTTTTTCGTATAACTCTTCATTATGCGCTGCCAGAAAATCAATTAAATCATCTATCTCGGCGATCCTGGTTCTGGGGGCTTCACTCAAGTCTGTAGATCTTATTATATCCAGTCCCTCAGTAATCGGCTTAAGGAATCTTCTGCTCAAAACAAAAGATAATATTATTCCTAAGATGACCAGTATCATTAATAAAGAAATTAGTATTAGATTTAATCTGGTAATGGAATTAACAATATCCTCTTCGGGAACTAAAATAGCAACCGCCCACTTTTCATCACTGAAAGCTGAGCCCTTAGGATATAAGTGTGCCAGTTTATGAATACCCAAAAATGAATTGTCCTGATTTCTATAGGAGTAAAACGCCCGGCGGTTTTCTGAAATCTTAAGAGTATCATCGCCTTTAGATATGATTCTGGCTGAATAGCCACCTGCAACCATTGATTTATTGAGCTCTATACTTTCAGTTACAGGCGAAAGCATACAGAATAAACGATTAAAAGTATTATTATTGGGCATATGAGACAGTTTAAAAAGCATGGTACTTATTTCAAATCCGCATACACCATAGATATTGCCCCGGGAATCAATCAGCGGAACCGAGCAAAGCATAACTTCCTCGCTGGTATCCGGCAGTGTAAAGACAGTACTCCAATAATACAGACGCGATAATGGCAGTTTATGGTTTGCATGGGCAGCACTGATTGGGCGGTGATAATACGGAGCATCACTTACATCAAACTCCATCTTCCATTGCGTATGCAAGGATAATGAATTCTTGCGACTTATACCTGGCATACCACGCAATATAATAATGTTCGGAGCAGAGTTGCTAATAATATTGGGCTCCATATTCTTAATATATAACCCGGCCCTGGAGTTCTTTGCGTTATCAAGAGCTGGATTAATAGTAGCATTCAAAATAAAAAATACACCACTGCTTTTGGAACGCTGTAAAAAAAATAATGACCGGTCAAATTCGTTTGATATAAGCTCTTCGAGCATCTCGGGATGGTCTTGCAGATTCGATAAGGGGATTCCCAATTTATGAGCTTCCTCTTCAATGCTTCCGGATAACTCCCTGGAAAATTCTATGGCCTGTATGGACAATTCTCCATATTGTTTGGTAATTCCCTGCTCAGCGTGAAGAAGTTCATTTTCAATCATATGCTCACTTTCGGATAAACCTGCAGTGAAGGTTCCGGTAATGAAAAGGATGACTACTACTCCCAAAACAATAGTCAGCACCAGCACCAGCAAAAACAGAAAGAGCCTGAGATTCATAGGTACAGCTTCTGTACCTGTTTTCCTGATTTCTTGTTTAATTAGGTCAATCTTCTTCATCAGTATATTGTTCAATTTATAATAGCCTCTGATTACTTATTAATAAAATCCTGGTATTTCCCGTTTGATGCCGCCTCATAAGCTGCAGCAGAATCACTGTCATTTACAAGGTCAATATACGTATTTCTGGACTCGGCAACGGTATCCTTTAAGTGTTTTTCATATTCAATTTGCAGTTCATCCATACCATCAAACAGCGGTGGTATATAAAACTGGTATTCCTTTTGCATTATCCTGGAGGTCTGAAGAAGCTTTTTAATATTATCATCTGAGATATTCTTTATTTCCTGAGACATTATCTCACCAAAGGCTTCCTCTGTTACCGGAAGATAACCGGTAGATGAAACAAAGCGAAGATTATTTTCCGGACTGGTAAACCATTTCAGAAAAATACCGGCCAAATACTCTTTTTCTTTGGTTGACTTTATTACACACATACCCGCGCCTCGTTGTACTGCTACTTTTTTCCCGCCTGCAAATACAGGGTATGGTAAAATGTCAAGCTCTGCCGGTTCAGAGGTATTATCTGCGTAAGTAACTGTCGGAGAAAAAAATGATACTCCAGCAGTGGAACCGGTTGAACAGATAATATCTCCAGTTTTAGCCAGATCAGTGGCATAGCCGTCAAAAACAGCTACCTGTCCTAAAACAGCAGGTTTATGGTAACACTCCCACACTTTGGAAAACTTTGGGGATGTGAAGTTAATGCTATCATTTTTAATGAATTCATCACCTAACTGCTTATAGGCAACCATTGAATAATTAAAGACTGAATCGGGCATAAAAAACATCTTACCGTCATTGGCCGTATGCGGCGTTTGTTTATCTGTCCAATCATAATATAGTTCCGCAGTTCTGATAATACCTTCAAAGGTTAGTAAATCCTCTATCCTGACGCCTGTGTCACTGGCAAATCTGTCAAATATGGTTCTGTTTACAAACAGAACTTCTGTTGACTTGGCAGTGGGAAACACATAAAGATGCTCTCCCAATAACCTGCCTTCTTGCAAAAATTCAGGTATGTAAGCGGAAAGTTCCTGTGAGGAAAATTGTTCATTCAGGTCAGCAAGCAGTCCTTTTTCTGCGAGTATAAGAGCGGTTTTGGGATAAGCAGTGGTTATATCAGGAAGGATAGGTGCTCCGGGGTCACCATTGGCTGCCATAAGCAGTTTTTCATGAAGGGTGGCACTGCCGGAAATAGAGGTAACATTAATAATAATACCCTTGTCTGCAGCTACAGTTTCATTGAATTCATCAACCATATCATCCATGGTGTCTTTTAACTGTCCACCATAATTATGCCATAATGTAAGGGTTTGGGGATTTTTTGAGTTTGCTTTTATCGCATCACAACCTGTAATGACTGGAATAAACATTATTATCAAGATTATGCAGGCCAAACTTTTCTTATTCAAATATATCGCTCCTGTCTCAATGAATATTGTGAAAATAAAATAATGTTTTCTGCCATATTAATACCACTAAATTATAACATTTATTGACTCATACAGGGAGAGTAAACGATATAACCATATTATAGCGCCTATTTTCTTAATCACCCTCAGGGTGATTAGCATATTTTGGAGCAGATTCACCCCTGGAGTGATTACATTTAATATTGGACCTCTTAAAATCATAATTATTAAGTAATTATTAATCAGGAGGTATTTTAAATGACTACAGACCCGAACATGAACGAACAAACATTGGAGGACAGAATTCCGGTAATTGATCCGGGAGACATTGAACAAAACAAGGCCATGGCCGGACTAGCCTATATAATCTTTTTCCTGCCATTATTAGCCTGCCCGGATTCCCAATTTGGAAGATTCCATGCCAATCAGGCTTTGTTGCTGCTACTGCTGGGTTTTGGAGGCAGCATCGTTCTAACCATAATCCCTATTATCGGATGGATACTTTTACCGATTTTTGCACTGGGTGTATTTGTTTTGGCAATTATGGGACTGGTTAACGGATTCAGCGGAAAAGTCAAAGAGCTGCCGTTAATAGGTAAATTTAGACTAATAAAGTAATATTATGTAACTTCTTCGGGTAACTGAAATCATGATATTAAGAGTCAGTTACCCGTCTCTTCCATTATCCTCTATAAAATCATTTTAAGAAGAAAGAAGGATGACAACAAAATGTTTAAAAGACTTACTGTGATTTTACTCACTGTAATAATGATGTTATCTTTAGCTTCCTGTGGTGTAAAAAAAAGTGTTGACGAGAAAATTGCTGAAAAGGTAACTGAGGGAATTGTCAATAAGGCTACTGGCGGTGAAGCTGATTTGAATATCAAAGACGGTCAATTGACTATGAAAGGCGAGGATGGTGAGACGGTAACTTTTGGAGATACCAAATGGCCGGAAGGTCAGGCTGCCGACCTTTTACCCAAGTTTAAAAAAGGCAAAATCATAACAGTTATAAATGCAGATAAGGCCTGTATGGTTACGCTGGAAAATGTTGAACCGCAGGATTACAAATATTATGTTGAAGAATTAAAGTCCAAGGGATTCTCAAATGATATCCAGGAATTCTCCAGCGAGCTAAACGATAATTATAGCGCAAAATCAAATGATTCTACGATAGTTTATGTTCTATATGATTCTGAAAATAAATATGTAACCATTAACCTGGAAATCAGCGAGTAGGAAATATCATTATAACCAGGTAAAGTAGTTTGATTAATAAAATATTTGAATCAGGAGGAATTCAATATGCAACAAAAAAAGCTACTCACTATGTTTTTAGCACTCGTGCTAACCCTCACACTTTTACCGGCATCATAAAGGGTGATACCGCAGGCAACTTCATGCCCAAAGCCACTACCAGCGCACAGGAAGCAGCCGGATACGGTATGGCCACACGTGAAGCAGCTGTACTTATGTCAGTAAGAAGTTATGAAAAAGTGCCTTCCATAGAAACTGCCAGCCCTGTCCCTAATCAGCCATCTTCCGGCAACACAAGCCCCAGCAGTAGTTCTCCCTAGGTTACTGCACCGAAGGGCATTTCACTGCCTGCAGGTTTTGGAGATATGCCATTTGCCGCTGATGCAGCCTTTGAAACCCTGCCGGGAGCAGGCCCCTCAACTATTTTTTACGGTTCCGGTATGTCTCTGAAGGATTTATTCTACATGTATGCTGATTATATGAAGGACTCGGAAAATTGTTTTCAAGGCAAACAGGATGATGAGAAATCATTCGATATATCAGGTAATAAACATGGGTATAAAATCACTATTATGATATATCTGAGTTTGGGTTCAAAAGTCTCAATCCAAATCGAACCACAAAGCGACGCTTCGGCTTCAGGCAGCATAAGCGGCTCGGTACCTGCTGCAGCCCCGCAGGAACTGATAATCAAATATCCCGCCAGTTTTGTTAATTTCCCCTTTGCATCAGATGCATCTATTGCTGCAGCATCGGCAAATGGCGAAAATGTAACCACACTGTACTGGTCCAACAGTTCTCCGGGAAGCCTGTATAATACTTATTACAGTTTTTTGCAGGGTTCAGAAGACTTCTTTAATTACGAAAATATAGATGGGATGTATGGTGTATCCGGAAAAAAACATGGGTATAATGTAGCAATTACCATCATGGATTCCAACTCCGGTCTCTTTACTACCGAAACAGCCCTTTCCGTCGAAAAGTATGAAGATTAGACAAGAGATCATTTTAGAGTTTCCAGCGGAGGCATTTTTTCAAGCCGGAAAAACGTTAACGGTACCAACATTCTATATGGATACAAAGTCACATTAAATTTTCATGCCAATTACTCTTTTATACGCTGACAGTAGACTATCGTGATACTTGTACTTTATATTTTATGGTTAAAGTATCACGATAGATGTTTGTTGAAACAAGTAAATTTAGTTATTTATTTTTATTATACTTGATTGCTCTTCCAGCTTTTTAGCCAGCAGGGACAATTCTTGGATTCCCTGCATCATATTATCAATATTTCTCGACTGTTCGTCGGTTGAAGCCAGAATTTCTTGAGTAGCCGCTGCCGTTTCCTGGCTTAGTGCAGCAATATTCCCCATTTCATCATTAATATTGTTAGTACTGTGGGTAATTTCCTGGCTTGCATTTGCTATATTCTGAATTTGCTTTGTAACCGGAATTATTTGCTCCTTTAATCTCAAAAATAAACCTTCGTTATTTAAAACCAATTCTGTTTGTTTCTCCAGAACCTGGCGAGCTAATGTCACATCTTCCACTACCCGGACAGTACCATTCTGTATATCACCTATTAATCCGTAAATGCTCTGGGCAGTAGTTGATGTTTCCTCAGCCAGTTTTCGCACTTCTTCTGCAACTACTGCAAAACCCCTCCCCTGTTCACCTGCCCGGGCAGCTTCAATAGCTGCATTTAATGCCAGCAAGTTAGTCTGGTCAGCAATATCAGTTATAACATCTACAATCTGACCAATCAAGGTGGATTTATGTTCCAATTCACCTATGGATTCGCTTACCCTGGTAATTGAGGTCATGGTTTCAGTTACCTTTTGCCTTTGAAAACTGACATTATTCAAGCCTTCAAATACTACAGCTTCAGTATCACCAACATGAATAGCAACCTCAGAAAATTTACGGGCTAATTGCTGTGCCAAATCTGCCATAAAAGCTGCAGATTCAGAGGTTACCTGCATATTTATGGCCTGCTCGTTGGCTCCCCGCGCAATTTGTTCAATAAGAACATTCATGGTATTTATATTCCGCAAAGTGTTATCAGCAATTTGCACTGTTTCCGCTGAAGAATGGTTAATTTGAAAACTGGCTTCTTTAATTTGGCTGCCAACTAACCTTAACCCCTCGGCCATATGGTTAAAAACATCACGTATTAATACTAATTGACCCATAGGTTTATTTAATGGTACCTCGGCAGTTAAATCCCCACTGATAATTAAATTTGCCTGTTCTACCAGTGACCAGGTGGGATATATAAACTTCCTTGAGTTATTGGTTGTTGATATCCACGCTACTACCAAACCGGCCAACCAGGCTGAAATAAATGATATTATCAACCCCCGTAAATTCATAGCACCCGCCATATAGGCCAATAGAAAACCCACAATAATACCGGCAGCGATAGAGGAAAAAGCCATGGTTTTTAAAGTATAGTTAAGAGCAATTTTTTTGATTTCTTTGTTATCAGTATTAATATCGATATTCATTACTCAAACCCTCCTCTAAGCATCAGCTTCTATTTGGCTTGTATCAAAAACTCTGACAGCATTTTTCAGGCCTGCCAGCATAGTATCAAATCTTATAATTTCTTGTTGCAGTGACTCCATGTAGGCAGCTTGTTGCTCGGCGATTATGGATATCTCCTGTGCCTGCGCACTGCTTTCCTGAGTTATAGCATCAGTTTTTTGAGCAGCAACATTAACATCATCAACCGCCCGGCTAATATCCTGGCAACTGTCCATAACATTTATCATGTCCTGGCTTATATTGCTGAAGTTGTTTGCTACCATAGTAATATACCGCTGGCTTTCCTCCATAGCTTTCTCCTGATCGTAAACTTCCTGCCGGGCAACATTAGTTTCAGCAATTACCTGCTTTATGCTCAGCTGTATATTTACTGCCAACTGGCCTATTTCATAGGCAGCTTTTGCGGAAGCCTCAGCCAGTTTTCTAACCTCCTCGGCCACTACTTGAAAACCTATCCCCCTATCTCCACTACGCGCTGCTTCAATCGATGCATTTAGAGCCAGTAAATTAGTCTGGGCGGCAATTTCGACAATAACATCCATTATATTTTTGATTTTACTGCTCTTTATTTGTAAATCATTTATAGCAACACTCATGTTCTCGATTAATTGTTGGTTTTCCAGCATACGTACTTTCTGTTGGTCTATAACCTGTAATTCTTCAATAGCAACAGTACCTATGGACTGTAGACCCAATGCTGTTTCATTACTGCTATTAGCTATGTTCTCAACCAATTGAGCTATACTTCTGACTTCAATAACAATCTTCTGTACTTCATCAGCCTGTTCAAAGCATCCCGTAGCTATTTGTTTAATAGCAGATGCAACTTCATGCGCTTGTATACTCCCATTACTAACCTGCTCGAGCATTTGATTTTTTACTTTTTCCGTCTCGGCAATCCTTTCCCCGGTGACCAGCATAAGTGAAATAATGCTATCTCCCATTTTATCGAAGGCTATTCGTATAATATCCATTACCCCATAATTTACACTCTTCAGTTTAGGTTCCAGATTACCCTGTTCAATTCCGCTTACGTAATCTATCATTGAAGCGATAGGAATAAAAAATCTTTTTTTGTTAATTATGGTTGCCAAAAAACCAACCAGCAGTCCACCAAATGCTCCTACCATATATTGTACAATCCAGGCTTTCGTATCAGTTAATCCTAAAAACCAGGCATTAAGCAAACCAAAAGGGGCGGCAAGGAAAGCACACAACAGTATTGTTGAAATAGAGTATGATCTGGATATTCGTCTTACCTGTTCTTGATTATCCATTATAATCACCTCCCGATATATTTAGTATATTATAGGTATGTTAGCATATTCAGGAAATTAAGTGTAGCTAACTGTAATAATACTTTAAGAACAAATAGCGAAGGAAAAATAATATTTAGTGCGGAGGTGTTTATAAACTCCGCACTATAATAATGTTAATATATGCAATTAGATTCTATATTTATTTCGGGTTACATAAATGATTCTTCAGCAAGGTCAATGCAACTAGTGTCAGTATTCTGCATGGCCTTGAGGACCCCAAAGATTTCGGGAACAATATTCATCACAAAGAACTTGGAAGAAGCGATCTTACCCCTGTAGAAGTTGGCATCATAGTGGTCATCACCCAGTGCTGTGAGTTTTTCAGCAGCCAATACGCCCTGTTCCAGCATTAACTTGCCGCAGATAATCTTTGCAGCGGAATGTAACATCCGGGTAGCATACAGCTGTTTTAGCTGCTTATTGTCGCTCGACCAGGAACCATTTAAATCCATAATAGTTTTAAATGCAGCAAAGGATTCTTGCATCATCGCAAATTCATTCTCGAATGCGGCAGTCTTTTTATTAGTGATAAAATCTTCAATTTGACCCATCCATTTCTTAAACGGTTCTCCATCTTTCATGGTGTACTTGCGCCCGGTGAAATCCTGCCCATGAATGAAATTGGTGCCTTCCCAGATGGAATAAATTTTGCAATCCCGGGACAGGGAAGCCGGGGCATACTCCTCCATAAATCCGTATCCACCGTGGACTTGCATTGCTTCTGCAGTCATCAGCCATGCCATGTCTGAAATAAAGGCTTTGGCAAGCGGATTTTGAATCATGAAGAAATCATCAGCCAGTTCCCTTTCTTCTTCAGTGGAAGCTTCTTTGGACATATCAATATAATAGTATGAGCTGTATATTAATGCCCGGCAGGCCTCCATTATTGACTTCTGCAACATCAGCATGCGGCGGACATCTTCATGTTCGATTATCCGAACACTTGGGCCCTTGGGATCAGTAGACTTTTTACTCTGCACGCGAACTTTGGCATAATCCAAAGCTGAGTAATATGCTGAACCAATACAGCCTAGTGAGAAAATACCGGTGTTAATACGCTCTTCGTTCATCATCTGGAACATCTGAGCCATACCTTTACCGCGGCCGTCTACCGGGTCTTCGCCAATCATCCAACCATAGCAATCATCATTCTCACCAAAGGCCAGGGTAGCAGTGGCAGAACCGTGAAGGCCCAGCTTATGTTCAAGGCCTACTGTGGTTACATCATTCCATTTAGTGATATTTCCATTATCATCGACCCAGAACTTGGGAACCATTAAACAGCTAATACCGCCCGTGCCTGGTTTGGCACCCGGGGTTTTGGCCAGTACGAGATGGATAATGTTGGAGACACAGTCATTGTCGCCCGTAGTTATAAAGCATTTCTGGCCTTTAATCTTATACAGGCCCGGGGTATCGGTAGGGAAACACTTGGTAGAAACCGCACCAACTTCAGAACCTGCACCCGGTTCGGTCAGACACATGGATCCGCCCCATTCACCTGAGTACATTTTTGGCAGGTAGAGGTCTTTAAACTTTTGCGCAGCATTATATTGGATGACGGTAGTAGCACCCTGGGTCAGACACCACAGCATCACCAGTGCCGGTGACGCACCACTCTGCATTTCCAGAATCGGAGCATACCAAGCCAGCGGCATGCGACCTTCCACTTCACGGTCACCCCACTGGGGTCCAAGACCGGCTTCGCAAACTGTATTGTAGACAGTCTTGAAAACATCGGGGCTAACCGCTGCATGTTCGTTACCGCCTACAAAATTGAATCCGGGATTATCAGCTTCTTTATTGGCCGGGCAAATTACATCGCGGCAGATCTTGTAGTTTACATCGAGCAAACCATCAAGATCATCAACTGCATAGTAGTCTTTATAAGCATCACAGGACAATAA
>JAQVWB010000103.1:0-5412 GCA_028698695.1 Syntrophomonadaceae bacterium
GTATATAATCAGCCAGACCTAAATCCTTAAACTCAGGCGTAGCCGACATCCAATGACATACATAAACTTCATAGCCATAGCGTTGAAATACTCTCACCAGACTCTGGGCAGTTGAATAATCAGACAGGTTGGAATGATGTCCTGCCTGGGGCGGCAAAACGAGAACCGGCCGTTTGGCATCAACTTTCTTTCGACTGGGAAAATGTCTGAGACATAAAGTCTGATTGCTGTAAACAACATTATTCATTGTAGACCAGCCAATATCCGGATAAAGGGTATCATGGAGTATCTTATAATATCGGCTTGTCTGCTTGAATTTACCAAAGGCAACGCTTTTCCCCTGTAACTCCTCCAGACGAGCATAAGTTTCATCGTCAATCCATGAGTATTCCCAAAGGTTCATATTATATCCCCCCATAAATAATATTTTGCTTTTAGAAAGCTATCTTGCCCTGCTGAATTAACTCATAAATCTCCGGTGTTAACGGATAATAACCATTTTTGTCCGGGTTAAAATAATATAACGGATCATTAATTAATGATGGTGAATAGTTCTCACTTTTTAAATGTTCCCGATATTCGATCAAATAATCAACTTCATTGTCCGGTTTACATAAACGAATAAATAGCGGTCTGGCATGTTCAGGCATACGCCTGCCTATATAATCACTGAATTTCTTCCAGTCCAGTTTTTCACCCTCAATCAAAGTAATCGCTGCCATACCGCATCGGCCTTCCATACCGGGGACTTTAACACCATATACATAAGCATCTTCAATTGGGCCGAAGAACTTTATAATTACATCTGCTACTGCATGTGCCGATACGGTTTTACCCTTCCAGCGGTAAGTATCTCCCAAACGGTCTGCAAATGATATATCATCATTTTCATGAAGAACCATTAAATCCATGGTATTAAAATACTTGTCTCCCGGCTTTAATACATTTTCGACTATTTTGGCAGCAGTTGCCTCCGGGTCATTAATATATCCATTTAAAGGACTGGCTTCATTTATCTCACATAAATAAAGTCCAGTTTCACCAGGCTGACACTTAATTACAAAACCATCTTCACCACGTAATATTTCTTCGGTCATAAAATTACAGCGTACCACTTCGCCCATGCGTAATCCTCCCAGATAAAGATTGCCGCACATGCCTGGCTTTTCTTCGTAATTCAAACAACCTCCGAATCCTTCTGTATTACCATAAATCTCTACAACATGATCCAGTTTAAATCTATTCTTAAACGGTTCTACCAATACTCCCAACATACCATTGGCCATTATTGTTCTTAATGTAGTGTCGCCATCATCGTCTCTGGGGGGAAGATTATACAGGTAGCGGCACATTTCCCCTACTCCGATAAAATAATCAACACTATATTTGCGTACATCATCCCAAAAATGTTTAAGTGAAAAACGCTGCCTTAAGACCATCGTACTGGCTGTTACTGCCATGCCGGGAAAACAAACCCCGAAACCACTATTTAAATACAGCGGCACTACCGTATATTGAATACTGTCACGGTTTAAATGGCCATAGCCCGCAAAAACATGACCATAGGCCAAAAATCTTTGATTTCTAATTGGTACACATTTGCGCGGACCGGATACGCCGGAAGTAAATAAATATGCCAGCACATCATCGCTGGTAATCTGTTCATCAGGTACGAATTCCACATCGTCAGCACATAAAAGCCTATTCAGATCTTCGTAGGGTGGTTTTATTTCCATATCCAGGCCTTCAGTTTCAACCAACAGTCGTCCGGGGGAATGAAGCCTGATGCGGTCGGCCAAATCCTTATACAGTGATAAAAGCTCATGTCCAATAATGACCGCCCGGGCCTGAACTGTATTTATACTTTTAGCCAGAACCTCTCCACGAAGTTCGCTGTTTATTAATGCTGTAATTACTCCCAGCTTGCTTAGTCCGGTAACAGCACACAGGAAAGCTGGACGATTGGATATTATAATGGCAACTACATCACCTTTGCGAAAACCCTGTTCTCTAAAATAGCAGGCATACTTATCACTAATCTGATCAAATTGTTTATAGGTTAAAACCTGATCACCGTATATTATTGCCGGATGGTCAGGCCTTTCCAGAGCATTCTGTTTAATCTGCCTGCCCAGATATCCAGGTTGGTCTTTTTTTTGTAATTTTACAAAAGCCTGTCTGTGGAACAATGCCTGTTCCTCTAAATTCATCCAACTCCCCCCAAATTTACATCTAAATCTTTATAATCAATGATAGCACGGAATAAACATTTTGGGAAAATAAGAATCCAAATATTTCCTCCAATTATGATTAAAAACTATAACCACTACTTTGGTTTAACGGCCCTTAAAGTCGGCCTTGCGACCTTCCAGGAAAGCAGTCATTCCTTCTTTTTGATCTTCAGTAGAAAACAGATAGGCAAACTTCTCTTTTTCCATCATCAGTCCATTAAAGATATCTACATCAAAGCTGAGATTTATTAATTCCTTGGCTGCCTGAATTGCTACCGGTGGTTTGCGGCATAGCTTGCGGGCCAGTTTCATTGTCTCTTCTTTTAAATCCGCCAATGGCACTAAAAAGTTTATCATGCCATACTCCAGGGCTTTTTGGGCATTTATCATCGTACCGAGGAAGACCAGTTCTTTGGCTTTACCTTCTCCAACCAGGCGGGTCAGTCTCTGCGTAGCCCCTCCTCCCGGAACAATACCCAGATTAATCTCCGGCAAGCCAAATATGGCATTATCAGCAGCGATACGCAGATCACATACCATCGCCATTTCGCAACCTCCACCAACTGCATAACCAGCAATAGAGGCTATAGTAGGTTTGCCCAGCGATAAAAGTTCATTCATTCCTTTTTGGACTTTATGAATGTACTTGTGTGCATCCGAGGGATTATAAGAAACAAAACTTTTAATATCGGCACCGGCAGCAAAAGCCTGCTCGTTGCCGGTAACTACTACTACCCGGACCTTATCATCATTAACTATAATTCGAGTTACCTCGGCCAGGTCAGCCAGAACTTCTTCATTAATAGCATTCAGGGCTTCAGGACGATTTAACTGTACTACGGCAATACCATCATTTTTCTCATAAATAACAGTTCTCAGCTCCACTAACTTCCCCCCTCATAATATTTTTTGTTTAAATGTGATTCCACTACAAAAAGGAATACTGCGCCAGTTTTTTACAATGGCATCATGTATTAATATTATGAATTATCAGACAATTTCTAACAAGTCCCTTTTCCAGTATACCTTGGATATTAATAAGCTCTTCAGGACATAAATATTACATAAATGCAAGTATAGTATTATTCACCTCGTATAGCTAATATATGAAAAACAGGATGGTGGAAAAATATGCGTAAAGCTTTACTGATGCTGGTTATTGGCGGGTTGATTATTAGTGGTCTGGTCGCCTGCACGCATCCAGCTGAGCCTGCAACTGTACCAGCTGACTATTTCCCGGTTGGAGTCAATAATATGTGGGATTATTTGGGTGAAGGCAACGAGTATGCCTCCTATATCATGGAAATGCCTTTTGTAAAGAACAATCAGGCACAAACTTATGTTGATAATGGCGGTACGGTCGCAGCAGAAATCTTTCAGATAGATGATAATGCTATAATTAGGGTTTTCTTTGCCGGAGAACAATATGAGCAGGAAAACATGCTGGAGAGCGGTTTTACTGCCAATGACCAAACCGTCATTTTAAAAAGCCCCCTAAAGAAGGGTACTGTCTGGAAAAATGACAAGGAAACACGGGAAATAGCAGCAATTGATGCCCAGGTTGATACTCCGGCAGGTAATTTCTCAGATTGTCTGAAAATAAAAATAACCAATGCTGACTCCACCAGTATTGTCTACCAATATTATGCCGCAGGAGTCGGTATGGTAAAGCGGGAATTCATTGACGGTGATTTTATAGTTACTTCCACTTTGCAGGAATATAATATCGTTTCCGGTCAGTAAGCAGCCAGTAAATTCCCGGGCATTAAATGCCAGATATTATAACTATGGTTTCGCCTGAAATAGTATAATGATCTGGTTTGCAGTTGCATCAATTAGCCAATTATTATCCTTTCCTCAGGAAAGCGTATATTAGGATGTTGGGGCTGGTAAGCCATCGCCAATCCAATGGTAACCGGTCCCAGGCGGCCAAATATCATTGCCAGCACCAGCATTATCTGGCCGAGACTGTTCAATTCCGGAGTAATGCCCAGGCTGAGCCCCACGGTACCAGTTGCCGATACTGCTTCAAATAAAATACGTACAAAATCATGATTTTGTAGTGATATTACAATTGTTACGATAAAAACTACCATTGCTGAAATCAATGCCACTGTAATCGCCCGAAATACATCCGCTGCTGATACCCGTCTGCCGGCAAACTCGACTTCTTTACGCCCCTTGAATACGGTTAAAACGGTTAAAAACAGCAATAGGAAAGTGGTAACTTTTATACCTCCGGATGTTGAGCCCGGTGCTCCGCCAATAAACATTAGCCCCATCATCATTATTTGTGTGGGCAGCATGGTAGTGGACATGTCTATAGTGGCAAATCCACAGGTTCTGGTAGCAGCCATAAAATAGGAAGCCAATATTTTCTCCGCCCAGGGCAACTGCATCAAGGCATGGTTATATTCTACGAGCAGGAACACTATCGCTCCCAAAGCCACCACTAATCCGGTACCTGTAAGCACCATTCTGGCATGCAGACTAAGCTGCCGCCTCTCCCGGTAATTAATAATTTCATATATTACCAAAAAACCTAAACTGCCAATAATAAACAGCGCTGAAATAGTGATATTAACAACCCAGTCACCGGTATATTGCTGCAAACTATTGCCAAACAAATCTATGCCGGCATTATTAAAAGCGGAAACCGAGTGAAAAATTCCATACCAAAGGGATTTACCCCAGCCCAGTTCAGGTATCCAATGAATGAAGAGGATTAAAGCCCCTGCCGATTCAATAATAATAGAAAACTTTAATAGATAACGAAAGATACCTATAATATCCTCCATCGAGTTTTTACTTAGAGCGTACTGCAATATCAGTTTTTGTTTCAGATTAATATGGTGACCCAAAAAAATGACAAAAAAGGTGGCAAAAGTCATCACTCCCAGCCCGCCTACCTGGATAAGCAATAATATGACAACTTGTCCAAAAATCGACCAGTGCGTTATAGTAGTTACAGTTACCAGTCCAGTCACACACAAAGCGGAAGTAGCAGTGAATAAAGCCGTCATAAAGTCAGGAGCGCCATTTTTAATGGCTATAGGCAAGTACAACAGTACAGTACCTATTAACAGCAAGGTAATATATGAAGTTATCAGCACCTTCGGCGGTGAAACATTACTGGTGTTCATAAACAATTAATCCATTTCATGCAGTTTTTCCAACTGTT
>JAQVWB010000103.1:5422-6974 GCA_028698695.1 Syntrophomonadaceae bacterium
GAGCAACAATAATATCGCCGGCTTTTATACGGTAGTCTGCCTGTGGAGATACAATAATTTCGGAGCCACTGCGTACCGCCAGAATAGTAATATCCATCTTTTGTCGCAGGGCTTTTTCTTCAAGGGACTTTCCCACAAAATTCACTGGTGCAGTTCGTTCTGAAATCCCATGGTCTGAGGATAACTCAATGTATTCAATAATACTTTTGGAAACCAGGTTTCGTGCCAGACGAACTGCCATATCCCGTTCCGGATACAGCACAATATCAATGCCCATCTTTTCCAGTACTTTGCCATGCATGGTATTATTGGCTTTGGCAATAATCTTCCTGACCCCTATCTCCTTTAGAGTAATACTGGTCAATATATTTGATTCCACATCGCCACCAATAGCCACAACTACGGCATCAAAACCAACTATATCCAGAGCTTTCAGTACTTTTTCATCCATGGCATCTGCCTGAACTGCCTGAGTAGCAACGCTGGCAATATCATCTATACGGCTTTCATCCGTATCAATTGCCAATACTTCATGACCTAGCCTGGTCAATTCATTAATAAGACTTTCTCCAAAACGACCAATTCCAATTACGGCAAACTGTTTTTTTCTCAATTTTGCACCTCCCAGGGGATTAATGGACACAGATTACACAGATTTTTATAGATTTTCACTGATTTCTTTTTAATTAATAATTATGTCAGGTTTTTTATGGTGAGTTTGAGTCTGATTTATAAGAAATTTTATAAATTTAACCTAAATAAATCTAATTGTTTTAAATCAAATAATAATATTCTCTTTAGGTTAGGTGTTATTTTAAAGATTAATAATGTATTTTAACTCAGCAGATTATGAATACAATTCTGCATTACTATAATTAACTTTTCCAGACTTATAATTCAATTTTAATATCTGTGATAATCTTTTTTTAAATCTGTGTTTATCTGTGTCAAATAAATTCAGGGATCACCTTGGCTTCATGCCCTAGCGTGCCATCAGTACTGTCCCCAGAAATGATTTGGTACGTTCCTGGGTTGGATTTAACAATACTTCTTCAGCACTTCCCTGTTCTACAATTAACCCGTCATCCATAAAAATAACCCGATTGGCTACTTCCCTGGCAAAGCCAATTTCATGTGTAACCACAATCATAGTCATATGCTCCAGAGCCAAATCCCGCATAACATGCAGTACCTCACCGGTCAATTCCGGGTCCAGGGCTGAGGTGGGCTCATCAAAACACATAATGGAGGGATTCAGAGTCAGGGCCCGGGCAATAGCAACTCGTTGCTGTTGTCCTCCCGATAGCTCAAACGGATAATTATCCGCCTTGAAAGACAAACCTACTTTATCCAATAACTCACGGGCTATTTTTTCTGCTTCCGTTTTATCCATACCATTTACCTGCACCGGTGCCAGCATCAGATTTTCCAGTACGGATTTATGCGGAAAAAGGTTAAAATTCTGGAATACCATACCCATTTTACGCCGCATACGTATGATATCTTTCTCATCACTATATAGTGCCCAACCTTTGGGACTATTTTTGACCAT
>JAQVWB010000104.1 GCA_028698695.1 Syntrophomonadaceae bacterium
GCCCGTTTGAATGTAAAGGTGTGTGCCACCCATGCCGGAATTACAGTTGGCGAAGATGGCGGTTCGCATCAGGCTATAGAAGATATTGCTCTGATGCGCTGCGTACCAAATATGACCGTGGTAGTTCCTGCTGATGGTCCCTCCACCCATGATGCGGTTTATAAGATTTATAACCGCGAAGGACCGGTTTATATGCGCTTGGGGCGTCCGGCGGTACCAATTATTTATGATGAGGGGATTGAATTGGAAATTGGCCGGGGTATACAGTTGAGGACCGGCAGTGATGCAACTATTATTGCCTGTGGGATTATGGTAGCCAGGGCCTTGGAAGCAGCCGGGCTTTTAGCGGAGCAGGGCATTAGTGTTTCGGTAATTGATATGCATACCATTAAACCGATTGATGAGGAATTGATTATCAGTGAAGCACGCCGCACCGGAGCGGTACTAACTGCCGAGGAGCATAATATTATAGGCGGTCTGGGCAGTGCAGTATGTGAAGTTGTGGCAGGTAATTGCCCGGTACCGGTATTACGTTTGGGTATTGAGGATGTTTTTGGGCAGTCGGGGGCTCCGGAGGAGTTAATGCAGTATTATGGCCTGACTGTTGAGGGTATTGTCCAAAAGACCCATCTTTTGTTGAAAATAAAGGGGCGATAAAAAAGGAATTTCAGTTCTTTTTGTAGAACCACCTGTAATGGTGGTTTTTTTTTATTTTGGAGGTATAATTTGATGCTGGTTCAATTCTACAATGTCTCCAAGAAATATGATAATGGTGTTATCGCATTAAATGATGTTTCTTTGAAAATAGATCGGGGAGAATTTCTATTTTTAATGGGTCAGAGCGGGGCAGGCAAGTCTACCCTGGTTAAGTTGTTGTTCCGGGAAGAGTTGCCCACGCGGGGACAGATTTTTGTGGCTTCACGAAGTGTTGTTCGTATGAGGCGTTCTGATATACCGAAGCTGAGGCGCAATATAGGAATTATTTTTCAGGATTTCAAGCTTTTGGAGACAAAAACCGTTAAAGAGAATATTGCTTTTGCCATGCAGGTGGTGGGAGCCAGTAAAAGGGATATGCAGATAAGAATTCCCGAAGTAATTAAAATGGTAGGTTTACAGGGTCGGGAAAATTCATTTCCTTCGCAATTATCCGGAGGGGAACAACAAAGGGTCGGGATTGCCCGGGCTCTGGCTAATCGTCCCCTGGTTTTAATTGCTGATGAACCTACCGGTAATCTGGACTTGGAGACTGCTCAGGAGATTATGCAATTGCTCTACGATATTAATCGACTCGGTACTACGGTAATTATGGCTACTCATGCGCGGGAGGTGGTCAAAGCGGCCAATAAGCGCGTGATTACGCTGGATAAAGGCAAGATAGTTTCTGATACGCCCAGCGGGGAGTGTCTGTTATGAAACCTGCCAATGCCATTTATTTTATTCGTGAAGCAACGCAGTCGCTGTCTCGTAACCGGGTGCTGAGTTTTGCAACCATTACTACCGTAGCAGTTTCTATATTAATACTGGGAATAGCCCTGTTGATGACCGTAAATACCGGTAATATTATGAATCGCCTGGAGTCGGATGTTCAGGTTATTGCCTTCCTGGACAAAACCCTGACCAGCGGTGAAATAAGTACAGTAAAACGCAATATTGAAAAGATAGACGGGGTTAAGTCACTAAAGTTTGTTCCCCGCGATGAGGCGCTAAAAAAATTACAGGAAAGCTACGGCAAGGATTACGATTTGAAAGCTACCATTGGTAAGAATCCATTGCCCAATACTTTTGATGTTAAAGCCAAAGACCCTCATCAGGTGCCGGTTATTGCCAACAAAATTAATAAAATCAATGGAGTTTACAAAGTAAATTATGGGCAAGGCGTGGTAGAGAGGCTGTTTCAGGTTACCCGCTGGGTAAGAATTGTAAGCATTGCGTTTATCGTGCTTTTGGCGGCTGGAGCAGTTTTCCTGATTGCAACTACCATCCGACTGGCAATTTTCGCCCGTCGCAAAGAGATTTATCTGATGAAATTGATTGGTGCTACTGACTGGTTTGTCCGCTGGCCGTTTTTTATTGAAGGGATGTTCATGGGAATTAGCGGCAGCCTCATAGCAGTGCTATTGCTGGCATTAGGATATAATTCGCTGGTGTCAAGAATTGGAACCGTTTTCTTTATGCCGCTGGTGTCTGATCCGCATCTGTTGTCTCAGTTTTACTTCTCTTTAATTGGGATTGGGGCCCTGTTAGGGATGCTGGGGACTTATATTTCCATAAACCGCTTTTTAAAAGTCTAAGAGAGAAGATAAACGACATATGGTTAAGGGAGAAAAAAGGAGTAACTTTAAGAATAGTATCCCTTTGTAATGTTTTCGGGGAGGGTGATTATTAATGTATAAACATAATAAGTTGTTGGCTTTATTAGTAGTTATAATATTTTTACTGGGAGCTATTCTGCCGGTTTATGCTGATGAATTGGAAGATCATCAGCGTCAGTTGCAAGAGGTAGGTAGGGATATTACTCAAACCAGAAGTAAAATTGATAGTGTAAAAAAACATGAACGCAGTATTATGGGGGAGATTCAGACTCTGGAAAAGAGTATATCAGCCAATGAAAGACAACTGGAGTCAACTGTTGACCGGATAGCATATTTGGAAGAAAACATTATTAAATTAGAAAACGATATAAAAGAAGCCCAAAAAGAATTGGAAGATAAAACTGCATTATTATCAGATAGATTAATAGCCCTTTATGAACAGGGCGACATTTCCTATCTGGAGGTTTTATTGTCAGCTACCGATATTAAGGACTTTTTGACCCGTTATGATATGGTAAATGCCATTGTTGAACAGGATGTTGATTTGATTGAAACTATTGAAGAACAAAAACATGATCTGGAGACTAAAAAGAGTGATCTGGCTGTAAAGCAGAATGAATTAAAGCAGAGTTACAGCGACCAGATAGCTATTAAAGATACTTTGGATGAACAGAAGAGTAAGAAAAAGGATGTCCTTAGTAATGTACAACAGGAGAAAAATGCTTATTTAAGAGCCTTGGAGGAACTGGAACAGAATTCGCGTGAACTGGAAGTTATGATTAGACGTATGCAGGGGGGCAGTACCACCCAGCTGGGAACGGGTACCTATACCTGGCCAACCCCCGGATATACAAGTATTACATCAGCTTATGGCATGCGCTATCATCCGATTTTGAAAGTACGTAAAATGCATACCGGCGTAGACATAGGTGCTCCAGGCGGAGCCAGTATCGTAGCAGCCGACAGCGGCAAGGTTATTCATTGCGGTTGGATGGGAGGCTACGGACAGGTAATAGTAGTTGATCACGGTAACAATATGTCAACTTTATATGCTCATTTATCTGCTTATGCGGTAAGCAATGGTGCCGTGGTTACCAAAGGACAAACTATTGGCCGTGTAGGTAGCACCGGCTGGAGTACCGGCCCGCATCTGCATTTCGAGGTCCGAATCAACGGCAGCTACACCGACCCCATGCCTTACATAAGATAGCGCTTCGGCAAGGGCAGACAAGGGGACGGTTCTGTTGTCTGGGTGAACAGACAACAGAACCGTCCCCTTGTCTGCCGCGCTAATCTGCCCCCTGTCTAACTTTTTCAATTTGGAATTGTATTACAGTTGCCGGTAGGATAACATAATAGTTGTGCATAAATAATACACTGTTAGTGGTGATGAAATATGAGAGATCAAAAATGGTTTAAAGGGCTTACGGTATTCTTTTCCCTGATTGGAATATTAACATTCGGGGGAGTGCTTTTCTTCTTAATTACCAATGCTACAGGTATTGGTACACTTCTTAGTGTCCTGGGTCTGGTAAAGACACAGTCGCTTTATGAAGTCAATACTCCGCTGATAATTGGTGGTGCGACGGCAGGTATTGTAGAGTCGTTGGATGACCCTTATTCCAGGTATTTGGACCGGGAAGACTGGCAGGAGTTAAAAGTTCAGTTGGAGGCTCAGTTCGGTGGTATTGGAGTTTATGTACTGCAGGACGAAGCCGGACGGTTGGAGATTATATCACCGATTAAAGGGACTCCCGCATTTAAAGCCGGTGTCAAACATGGTGATGTTGTTACGCGTTTAAATGGAGAGAGTGTCATGGGTATGACCCAGGATGAAGCAGTGCATTTGATGCGCGGTGAGCCGGGTACCCAATTGGTGTTGACCGTTTACCGGGAATCAGATGGCAAGGAACATGAGTTTAAAATTATTCGCGAAATTATTAATGTGCCTTCGGTGGAGGATGAGGTAATCGAGAGTGTGCCCGAAATAGGTTATATTCAACTAAACCAGTTTCATAACCGTTCAGCCGAGGAAATGGCTGCCAGTCTGGAACAGTTGTTGAATGATAAACATATTCAGGGCTTGATTTTGGATTTACGCAATAATGGCGGGGGAGGTTTTGAGGCTTCAATAGCTATTGCCAGCATATTTCTGGATGGCGAGGAGGTTGTCAGTGTAGTCGATGCTGAGAAAAATAAAACTGTACACCGGGCCTCAAAAGGTTCGATTGATATTCCTCTGGTAGTGCTCGTAAATGGAAATAGTGCCAGTGCTTCGGAGATTTTGGCCGGAGCTTTGCGCGATAATGGCCGGGCAATATTAGTAGGCGAAAAGACTTATGGCAAAGGTTTGGTACAGACCATTTTTCCTCTGCGTGATGGGGGCGCATTGAAGTTAACTACGCAGAAGTATTTTACTCCTGATGGCACCGATATTAACGAAATCGGTATTACTCCCGAATATGTCGTAGAAAATGATCCGAAAAGCGATGAGGATTTACAGCTGCAAAAGGCGATCAGCCTGATGAAAGCGGAGATATTTTAAATATGGAATAGACACAGATAACACAGATTTTAAGGGATTTTCACAGATATTTATTTTTTCTAATATTAAGGTTACTGTGAAAATCCGTGCCCGAAGGGTCTGTGCTATCTGTGTCAAAAAATCATTGGTTCTATTTATTTGAAACCAATGATGGCGTTCAGGATTTCCTTTCTTTTCATGTCCAGGCCGATGAAGTCCATGTGGGCGGATAAAATTTGTTTGCTTTGGCGCGTGGCCCGGTAGGCGTCCTCCAAATCATTCAGGGCTTCCCAGATCAGAGTATCAAACTGACGTGACAACTCAGTATCGGTTTCTTTGCTCTCCGATTCCCCATGATTAAAACAGTTGTCCAGGTCTATCAGTTTGTCTCCTGGCCTGACCCGAATAGTTTTATTACCAATATCAATTAATGCGGTTTGCAGGTTGGGAATTATCACCATGATTATATTATCCGGTATTAAGCCGCAATGGTAATATTGCAGCCAATTTCCTCTGGATTTTGCCCGGGCAGCCAAATCTAGAATCAGCATGGATTTCCCATAGTCATCTGTTCCTTTAAAAAGATATCTTTTGCTGCATCCCGAACTTAGTTCTTCGGTATAGTTAATGATTCCATCGGCTGTAACTGAAGTGGCAAAATAGTGCTTATCCCCTGGTTGCTGAAGAATTTCGCTCTCCAGATTTTGCATAAATTTATCCCAATCGGTCTGGTTGGCATATTGGGAAGTCGGTTGCTTTAAGCCCGCTCTTAATTCAACCAGCCGGGTTAAACGCTTATAAGCCTGTTGCCGGTATCCATAGGCTTGATTGTTCAGAGCGTCTATTTCGGAATTATTTTCACCTGGAGTTTCTTCATCCAGGTAGTTTCCCATATAAATAATTTCCCCATCAATTGTATTGGGCAAAGCCAGGGTGGACTGATTGCCGCTTATTACAGCTGCATTCAGTTGAGGGATAAAGATTCCCTCCGGATTGAGCGGCTCCAGTGGTGAAACCCAGAATTCCACTTCATATCCACGTTCCAGCAATTCTTCACCCAGTAAACGAATAAAGGTGGATTTACCGGAACCGGCCAACCCTTTGAGTATATATGTTTTGGACGAGCCGGTTAACAGTTCGGGTATGAAGGTATAGAATCCTTGACTGGAGTTACTGCTGGCAAAAACATATCTGGCTTTTCCTTTCACCTCGGTTTCCTCCTCGCACCAGTTTCTATAAGATATTCAAAGTAGACACTAAAGGTGAACAGTTCAGGTAAGGAGTGAGGTACGGGGGAGGCCTCCGGCCTCCATGGGTTTTGACGCAGATTACTCAGATTTTACGGGCCCTTCGGGCACGCAGATTTTTTATTTTGATTAATAGGCAGTCAGGTTATTTATGGTGAATAAGGGTACAGTTTTTTGAACCTGACTGGACCTGACTTTGATATTTAAAGTAGCAGAAAAAATATTGAGATGAGATAGATATGGAGTGAAGAGTGAAGTTTATATAAATATAAAAGCGAGCGTGGGCGAAGCATGGCAGCAACACCCGGTGAAGGCGAAATGGCGAAAAGGGGCAAGCGACAGGACGTCGCGAGAGCGCTATCGACCACGGACGGGAGATTAGCGCGGTCCCCTTTGAGCCATGAGTTAAGCCGTAGGTGTTGCCTATGCGGAGATCGTGAGCGTTATATTTATACAACAGAATTAAAACAGGCATCGGAACAGGCATGGGAACCGTCCCCATGCCTGTAATACAACAGAATTAAAACAGGCATCGGAACAGGCAAAAGAACCGTCCCCATGCCTGTACCCATGCCTGTTCTTTAAAATCAGCGGTAATCCGCGAAAACTGCGTAATCAGCGTCTATTAATCGAAATTGGATTGGTTTTTGCATGATGATATGATTATAATAGAATCCTTAACAGGTATTTAATGAAATAAGGTGACTAGCATGGGCAATTTTGTTTTGCATTCTGATTTTAAAGAACAGGGGGATCAGCCTCAAGCGATACAGGAGCTGGTCGATAGTTTGAATCGGGGAAACCGGGAACAGACTTTGCTGGGAGTGACCGGTTCGGGAAAGACTTTTAC
>JAQVWB010000105.1 GCA_028698695.1 Syntrophomonadaceae bacterium
CTTTATTCTTTACGATATGTGACGATAATCTCTTGTAATGCCGCGTCCCAGGCCACATCAAAACCCAGACTGCCCGCCACAAATGCTACGGGAACCTGTACCCTGTCGGATATCAGAAGGGGTGTGACCTGCGGATCATCAGCAATGGGGGTATTTACTCCATTTACCTTGGCTATATTGCTATTGATAACCATTTCAACAGTTGTGCCGTTTAGAATGACTGTTACCTGCTGAAGACTGCCGTCCCAATTAATCACTGATCCAAGCGATTCAGCCACATATCTGATCGGCAGGTAAGTCCGGTCATTTATGATTAACGGAGCAACATCCATTGAATAGACTTGCCCGTTAACCGTATAACTGGTCTGCCCGATGCGGTATGTGACAGTAATTTCCGTTGAGTCATCTTCCGAATAGGTAATAATTGAGGGTGGGACTGTGACAGAAACCTCATTGGAATAAAGGGAAGTCCCCGCAGCATTAAAGGCGCAAACGCGGTAATTGTAAACCTTTTCATTTTCTGATAAAGCAATATTTATATCTGTGTAGGTGGCAGCATCGGCAGGTAAGATAGCATATTCAGCGTATTCCTGGCCTTCGGTCTTTCTTTCCAATCTGAAGCCGCCTTCATTATTGGATTGATCCAACCAGAAAAGATCAATTTCAACTCCTGACAGTTCAGCTCTGAGTTTTGCCGGAGCTTTCGGCTTGATCAGTGAGGGTAAGTTATTGGGAAGTTGTATAAGTGTGGAATTATCTGCCAAAATTAAATATGTTGTGGCAGATGCTTCATTGGAATAAAGACTGGAACCTGACGCAGTAACGACTTTTACCCGATAGGTATAAGTGGTATTAACATCAAGTCCGCTGTCCTTGTAAGAAGTGCTGTTTTCTCCCAGTTTTGCTATTGCAGTAAAGGATGTTCCGGTACTCTTTCGCTCTACCGTAAAACCGGACTCATCAGCAGCGTTGTCAGTCCAGATCAGTCCCATAGAGAGCCCGTCAGCGGTTGCAGTCAGCCTGGTCGGGGCTTCATTTAATGTTATGACTACAGTTGGATTGATTTGAACCGGTGTTACCGGGGTTGTCGATAGGTTGGAGCCAACATTGGCGGCGGCAAAACATATTGGCAGTCCCATCATTGCAATAAATGCAAAACAAAGGGTCAAGATCAAAACTACTTTCTTCACGTTAATAACCTCCTCATTATTATTTGGCACTGGGTCATATTGACGTACGACATTAAAAAGAAAGTACCAGGCGCCAATATAAGCTTATTTTAAGCCTACTATCTGGGTAAAAGGATCCCATGTTACTTCATAGCCAAATTGTTCAGCTATCCAGCGAACCGGCAGCATAGTACGGTCACTGGTGATCTCCGGTGCGGTATCCATCTGTATCTGTGAACCGGATCCCAGTGGCATGTTGCTGATTAAAACCTTGTTCCCTATGGTAAGTTCCAACAGTATGTCGCCTTTGCGGAGCTGAACCTTGCTGGTGGTCTGATCCCACACTATATCGCTTTCATTGACACCGCACCCGTAGGCAACAAATCTGACAGGGAGAAAAGTACGGTTGTCGCTGATGTAGGGGGCCACGTCCATAGAACGCAGTTCCCCGTTTACTTTATAACTGGTGCTCCCTATCCTGAATTCTGCTGCCGGAACTGAATCAGTTGCTGACGGCTCTTCTGCCGGCTGGTCAGATTGAGTTGCTTCCAGTTCTTCTGCTGGCTGTTCAGGTTGAGCTACAGCCTCCGGTTCCTCTGCTGCTTCAGCGACAGTTACCGTAATTGCTGTTTTGGTGAATTCTGAGTCTGTACCTAAACGGGCATAAATGCTGCATGCCCCTGCACCTTCAGCGGTGATCAGACCGGCTGAATCTACTTTGGCTGCCGCATTATCAGAACTGGAGAAAGTCAGTTCTGATAAATCAACATTACCGGCATCTTCCCAGAGGGAACCATCGGAGGAACTTTGTATTTTTATTATACTGCTGTCCAGTTGGAGAGTTTCGCCGGCAGTCAGCTGAATATCCTCACCCGTATAGACAATTCTGTATTGAGGTTTATATGTCTTTGCATATGCGAAGTCTTCTATCGTACTTGAGAATGATCCGCCCTCAAACACATTTATATAATTAAACTGGCAGTAGATAACTCTTAATGAATCTGGTAAATCGGGAAGAGCAGTCAATTGGTTATATTCACAGCTGAGCTGTTCCAGAGTATCAGGTAATGGCGGCAGACTGTTCAATTGATTATGTGAACAGTAAAGCTTGTTAAGTGTAACGGGCAATGCCGGCAGGCTGCTTAAATAGTTGGCAGAACAAGAGAGCCATGTCAGAGTATCGGGTAACGGCGGCAGACTGCTCAATTGACAGTTATAGCATTTTAATTCTTTCAACCCGTCGAAATACTCCAAACCATCCAGGCTGGATATACTTTTGCCAGCTACCTGCAACAAATACTGCTTTTCCGGCAGGCGGGTTTCGATATCTTCTGCGGTAAAAGCACCAGGTGTTCCGCTGTTGCCCAGCCATTCCCAAACTGCCTGCTTAAAAACCGGATCTGTAAAGTGGCCTGAAATGTCTGTGAGGTCTACAATAATATCAGTGTTAATAGGGTTAAACGGAATAGCCTGCCCCTGATTTACCGGTATCAGACTTATGCTAAAGACTATTAAAAAAACAATTGCCAGCTTTTTAAATATAATATTATTCTTCAATATGGCATTCCCCCTCCATTCATCATTTTGGTCAAATGAATTTATGCTGGTAAACCAGTACGAGTTATTATTTTTTATTTTAGAAAATTTTATCAAAATTTTGAATACTATCTTTTGGTTGGATAACAAATATTTAGCAATACCGTTGCTGCTTTTTTAGCAGGAGCTGTTTTGATTTTCATTGATTGTCTCTTAACTAAAACATTGGGGTGGGGTACGGTCATGATTTTGGCGGATGCGAATGGCAGTTATGCGGATGATGCTATGCTGGATCAAAAATGGGCAAATTATTTAATCGCCTGTACCTCCGAGTGCTAATTTTAACCATACGGCTGATATTGTGCGGTCTTAAGCCGTATGGTCAAAAACATTGGCATGAGAAAAGAGACGCCTTGCCTTTGGCTTAGCCGAACATGGCCAGCAGGAAGCCGGCTGCTACGGCGGAGCCAATTACACCGGCTACATTGGGGCCCATGGCATGCATCAAAAGGAAGTTGGAAGGATTGGCTTTTTGCCCTTCTATCTGGGATACCCGGGCTGCCATGGGCACGGCGGAAACACCGGCCGAGCCAATGAGAGGATTTACTTTGCCGCCGGTTACCAGGTACATGAGTTTGCCTAACAGCAGGCCGCCGATAGTACTGAAGATAAATGCTATCAAACCTAAGGCTATGATTTTAAGGGTTTCAGGCCTTAAGAATATTTCTGCGACAGCCGTTGCGCCGACGGTGGTTCCCAGGAAAATAGTTACGATATTTATAAGCGCGTTTTGCGCGGTATCATTTAACCTTTCCACTACACCGGATTCCCGGAAAAGATTGCCCAACATCAGCATACCGATAAGGGGGGCAACTGACGGGAGCAGCAAACAAACAATGATGGTCACGATGATAGGAAAGACTATTTTTTCGAGCTTGGAAACTTCCCGCAGCTGGTCCATTTTTGCTTCCCTTTCCTTTTTGGTGGTGAGCAAGCGCATGAAAGGCGGCTGAATCAATGGTATCAGGGCCATATACGAATATGCAGCAATGGCGATAGCCGGCAGCAGTTCCGGGGCCAGCTTGGAAGTGAGGAAGATGGCGGTAGGGCCGTCAGCGCCGCCGATAATGCCTATAGATGCTGCTTCCCGGGGATCAAACCCTAAGTAAATCGCGATGATAAAGGCTATGTATATACCCAGCTGGGCGGCCGCACCCAAAAACAAACTGGAAGGCCTGGCGATCAGAGGACCGAAATCAGTCATGGCTCCAATGCCCAGGAATATAAGTGAGGGATATATGCCCAGCTTGACTCCCAGGTATAAATAGTAAAGCAATCCGCCGGCAGCGTTTTCAGTGGGATGATCCATCAGGCCTGCCAGCGGCAGATTGGCCAGCAGCACGCCAAAAGCGATGGGCAGCAGCAATAAAGGCTCATATTTTTTTACTATGGCCAAATAAATAAGAATACAGGCAACCCCTATCATAACCGCATGCTGCCAGGTAATGGCCGAAAATGCCGAAGTATTCCATATTTTTAGCATTGTATCGTATAAAGAGAATGACATTATTATCCCCCTTACTGCTGAAGTGCAAGCAGGATGTCACCTGTTGAAACAGATGCACCTTTAGCAACTATGATCTGGGATACGACCGCATCCCGCGGGGCAACTATTTCACTTTCCATCTTCATGGCTTCCAGTATGACTAAAACCTGACCTTTTTTAACTGCAGCCCCCGACTGTACGTTTACGGAAACAATTATCCCCGGCATCGGAGCTTTCAGGAGTTCACCTGCAACTGTATCTGTCTGGACCTGATGTGCAGCCGGTAGAACCGGAGCAGCCGGTAACGTCGGAGCAGGTGCAGCGAGCGGTAATTCTACTGTCTGGGTAGTCCGCACTATGTTGGCTTTGCCTCTTTCAACTTCGACTTCATAGTTTTTGTCATTTATGGTCACAATGTATTTCATTTAATCTTCCCCCCATAATCAGGCTTGTGTATTCTGGTCGACAGCTTTGATCATCTTGAATTGCAGTTCAGACAAAGGAATCTGGCTTTCGTCGCTGACGATCGCCATTATCATCGCCGCCGTTCTTTCGTCTACACCGATAAGCTTTAACTCACCGGCTGACCATCCTTCATCTTCTGTTCCCGTATCTTCCGGTTCAGCTTGAGCTATGATCTTTGCTTGGGCGGCATCTTCTTTGCGCTGCTGATAGGAAGCAAGGTATCTCAGTATTTTAGACTGGATATAAATAAGAAAGCTCAGCAGGATCAATACCACAAATACTACTAACATTCCCAGCAGGGATACTATCACACTATCTGTGATCGACATAGATATCCTCCTTTAAACTCTCTTGATCGCATAATTGACCTTCATAGCAGCACTTTCTTCTCTTTCCCGGAAGAATTTTTCGGCAATCTGCGGAAAGGCAATATAGGACAATACATCTTCATCGTTTTTGGCCATGGTGCCCAGCATTTGCTTGGTTTTCTCAAATTCCGGCTCCAAAGTATCGGCGAACCTGGCGGTCATAGGTTGTTCATCGCCCAGTACCTGTTTGACCAGTTCCTGATTCAGTTCACCGGGAGCTTTGCCGTATTCGCCCCTTAAATAAGATCGCAGTTCATTGGAGACGCTGTTGTACCTGGCGCCCATCAATACATTGGTGGCAGCTTGTACTCCCACAATTTGACTCATGGGTGTCACCAGCGGCGGATAACCCAGGTCTTTTCTAACTGCCGGAACTTCCTGCAGCACTTCCTGCAATCTGTTTAATGCATTCTGCTGTTTAAGCTGGGCGATGAGATTGGATAGCATCCCACCAGGTACCTGATACACCAGGGCGTCAGTTTCGGAACCGAGTACATAATGTTCAAGTAAACCGGACTGAACGAATTTATCTTTGAGCGGTTTGAAGAAATCATTGATTTCCTTGAGTACTGTTTCATCAAGGCCGGTTTCATAGCCGGCCTGTTTTAAGGCGAAATGCATGGATTCGGTGGCAGGCTGGGAGGTACCGCCGGAAAAACTTGAAATGGCGGTATCGATACAGTCGCATCCAGCCTCAACCGCCTTGTAGTAGGTTATTGGCCCTAATCCCGTGGTGCAATGGGTATGCAGAATAATCGGCTTATTAACCGTATCTTTCATAGCCCGAATCATGTCATAGGCATCCTGGGGACCTAAAATTCCTGACATATCTTTAATACAGATGGAATCAACACCCATATCTTCCAGCTGTTTTGCCAATCTGACATAGTTATCGAGATTATGGATAGGGCTGATCGTATAGCAAATAGCCCCCTGGGCATGAGCGCCGCTTTTTTTAGTCTGGTCCAGGGCTACTTCGATATTCCTGAAATCATTTAAAGCATCAAAGATCCTGATGATGTCAATGCCGTTTTGAATGGAATGCTCAATAAATTTTCTGACCATATCATCCGGGTAATGCTTATAGCCTAAAAGATTTTGCCCTCTTAGAAGCATTTGCAGCTTGGTTTTTGGCATTTTGGCCTTTATTTTTCTCAGCCTTTCCCAGGGATCTTCACTTAAGTACCTGAGACAGGAATCAAAGGTGGCCCCTCCCCAGCATTCAACTGAATGATATCCGGCATCATCGATTTTTTCAAGAATAGTCTCAAAATCGCTGAAAGGCATCCTGGTAGCGATCAAAGACTGATTGGCATCTCTTAAAACAGTTTCAGTAATATTGACCTTCATGATTCCACTCCATTTCCGATTTTATATAAATGAATTTGCTTGAATATAATATCAAATATATAAAACCAATTTTAACAAATATATCGGCATTTTGTCATGTATACAAATAAGAATACCGTGATGTATTCAGGAGTCTGGCGGGTTGTTTCATTTGAAATGGAGAAATATGGGCAGGAGGTGGGGGGATTAACCGTGAGGAGTGAGGAGTGAGGCGATAAACCGTGAGGGGTGAGGGGTGAGGGGTGAGGAGTTAGATGAACCTTGGCTCACGCGTTGTAGGGGAAGATAGCATCTTCCCGTTACCTGAGAACAGTTGGTCTGACGATTAACCGTGAGGAGTGAGGGGTGAGGGGATAAACCGTGAGGTTAGTCAGGACATAGGTAACAGAAATGGTTCAAGACATAGGTAACACAGCCGGAATGATTAAAAACGCTGGGGCCCGGTCTTAAATCCTGCCGGAGCAAATGGTATTCATGC
>JAQVWB010000106.1 GCA_028698695.1 Syntrophomonadaceae bacterium
CACATTCCAGGCCAACTTTGAACTGGTCCTTGGGCTGGGTTTGGTCTGGTTGCCCAGATTCATCTGACTTGCTGCAGCCAACTACTGCCATACACAAGCCTAAAATCAGTATCAGGCACAAAGCTAATCTTGCCATCTTCTTCATTGTTAATCTCTCCTTCAGTAACTTAATAAAGTTTCCCATTATTTCATCAAGGCATACAGCTCACCTTGATCAAAAACTCACACCAGCATGTAAAGTCAGTCCTGAAAATATTCATCGCCAACTTCCCCTGCCTGATCTTCCACAATGTTTAAGTCAGGCAGTCTCCGTTTCCGCTATATAAATGTCACTGTTACAATTCGAGCAGAACAGACAAATTCCTTCAAACTTTTTTCCCACTGCAGATAATATAACACAAACTTTGAAATTACGTAGCTGAAGTTTCTTGTAAGAATAGTGAAAAAGTTACACATAACTATGCAAACCTGGTAATAAAACACTGACGCCAAAAAGAGTAAACATGACTATCGCAAAACCGATTACTACCATCCAGGCACTTTTTCGTCCTTTCCAGTCATAGCTATGACGGCTATGCAGATAAGCTGCATAAACCAGCCATGTAACCAAAGACCAGGTCTCTTTTGGGTCCCAAGTCCACCAGCTGCCCCAAACCTCCTCAGCCCAAACAGCTCCGGTAATAATAACGATAGTTAAAAAGGTAAATCCCAATACTACTAGTTTATATATTCTTTCATCTACGGCTGATAAGCTCAAATCAGTCTCCTGTGCTCTTCCCAGATAAATAATTCCCAGACATGCTGCCAACGCAAATGAACCATAGGCAACTACCGCCGTTGCAACATGAGCATAAAGCCATCCACTCTGTAAAGCCGGCATTAATGGCCGAATTTCTGAAGAGAAGGTACTGGCCACTGATAAGAGCAGGATTGCCAGTAATGCAACTGAGATGTCAAATAGAGGTGAGACTAAACCCCGGCGGACAAATATAGCAAATATCAGAATCCCGCCCGCGAAAAGCAGGGTAAACTCGTAAGAATTAGCAAAGGGAATTCGTCCCCCTATAGTGGTTCTAACCACTATCAAGGCTATAAAAGCAATTACCGCCATAATTAATAGCACCGAGCTAATAAAACTACTACGCCCGAACGGCTTCCAAAGTCTTATGAGATTTGCAGTTACAACCAACAACAATAAGACAAAAAGTATATTCAGTAAGGTATTCTCCATCAATTAGCCCCCTTTTTGTCCATAAATACAAACCAATAACGCATGCCCAGGCCCGCTAACAAAATAATGAACCCGGCAAACACCATATATACACCCGAGTCCTGCTTAATCTGCAATCCCGAATAAGGGAAGAAGATATCAAAACGCAGATGATAAGACCCCAGATGGACTTCATCCCCAACTGGGATGATAGCCATATCTACAATTTTACCCTGCTGCAAAAGGGTTAACCACACATGGGGGTGATTAGGCAGGGGGCTTTTGGAATGGATGCCGCTTTCACTATCCTCAAAATCCGGCAGAAATATTGCCTGCACTTTTATCTGTTCCTTTTCATCAAACAGAAAATAGTCTTTGTCTTTCAGACTAATAATAGTTCCCGTTGTATCAGTAAGATTAGTTAACTGCATTACCCAGCCCCAGGTGCTCTGATAAATCTTTAAACTGCCCGCTTTTAAGGGATGATTAACCGAAATACTTTGTTCAATATTTTTACCCTTGTAATTTATTAAGCTTAAATCACTGCTATATTGACGAGGTTGAAAATCAGGATAATAATCAATTTTAAAGTCATTTAATGTTAGTCTTCCATTCTCAAAACCGTAATTGTTTAGAGATACGGTCTGTCCCCTGGCAATTTCAATAAAGGAACTATGAGAATAACCCAGTGACCATAATGCTCCGATCAGTATGAACACAACCGCCAGATGCATTAACAACGAGGCTAATACGGTAATCTTTTTTACCCGGCGCAGTCGTTGATAAGCACAGGTCAGGATACTTAAACATAACAGAATAATCAGCAGCTGAAACCACCATACATGATACAGGGTTCCTAACCCCAGACCATTAATAATCAAACTGGTAATTTCCCCATAATGTTGCATATAAAAAGTCGGTGTCTGTCCCTGAGGTATAAATGTCCCCAGGGCACTAACAACACCGACAATTAATAATAAATAAATAGCGGTCTGCATGGAAGCCAACGTCTGCGTCAATTGCTTTAACCATTTATTAATCATCATTTAAACTATAACCACCTCAGTATGCTTTTTCATTTATTTACTTAAGCCCTCTGGCTTCACGGGCAGTTTGGGCCGATTTATGAGCAATATCAATAGCCCTGCCCAGATAATTCAAGGTTTCAGTAGGGTTATGGACTCCATAGCCATTGGTAACAACTACAAAATCCAGATACCATTGAGCCTGGCGATGAAGCTCCTGAGCTTCTTTTAACTTCGTCTGATCAACATTTGCTGCTGCCTGGCTAATCTTGAGTTCATTAATCGCTGCAACTACTGCATTACCTGCCAAATCCTGAGTCTGTTTTACCTGACTCTGGATAGTTTCCACCCGGTTAATTAACCATTCAGTCCCATTACGGTGACAGGTGGTACAACTTTGCTCAATATTGTTTAATGGACTTTGCCATACATGAGAACTGATTTTCTTGCTGCCTACTTTCGTATAGGGCATATGACAGTCTGCACAGGCCAAACCTGCCGACTGATGAGTACTGTTCATATAAGTCTCATATTCGGCATGTCGCGGCTTCACCATTCCGGCCCCTGAATCAGGATGCACCCACTCAGCAAAACCTTTTTCATCATAATAAGCCAGAATCTGATCTGCTTTTACCCCGTTATCCCAGGGGAAAGTAATTTTCTTCGTTTCGGGGTAAAAATAATATGTGACATGACATTGGGCACAGACCAGACTGCGCATTTCCTGTTGAGATATATTATCCAAATCTTTGCCTTGTCGCTGTAAAGCCTCCACCAGAGCCGGTCGGGTTAATCTTAATTCCATGGTTTTGGGATCATGACAATCCAGACAACCAATTGGTTCAGTAATTTGTCCCTTCATTTCATCAAAGGACATCAAATAATATTGTTCACCATACTTTTGCATCATTTCCGGTACCTGAGTAGATTTACAGGTAAAACATGAAGCCCCGGCCTTTTTCCTGGCGGGATTAATGGCTAGTATATCTTCAATAGTATAAACATGGGCACGAGGTTCATTATACTCTTTGGAAAAGCCAAATCCGGCATAAATAGCGGTTAAATAAGGTTTAGAATCAAAATGCGAGGGTTTTTCTGTGTTGGCATAATTAGCCTGATAGCTATCCCAATGAGCCGGATAATATTTAGCCCATTCCCGGGAGCTGGTTTCATTGGCAGCAATTTCTCCCTGAGGGCCCTCCAACACCACTTCATTATTACGGTTAAAAAAGAATATTCCCGCTCCCAGCACTAATACCAGAACCGGTATGGTAATCACAAGCAGCTTTTTGACTCTACCAGATTTCAAACGCTCACTTCCTCCCCATTATTTTTCATGAACAATTTCCTGATGACAATGAAAACAATCGCTTCCCCCATTATGGCTGGTATCACCAATATCAGCCATGATATCACCATGACAACGCATACAATTGCCCTGTAAAACTATCTTGCTCAATTCTGTAGCACGAATTTCAGCCGGGGTCGTATTGGTTACTACCCGATATACATCCCGCGTACCAGTATAAGCGGCAAAAGCACTGCCAGTTACCAGGCCATGGGGATCATGGCAATCACCACAATTTGCTGCATTTACATGAGGAGAATGAAGATAGGTCGATACTTGTTCATCCATGGCATGGCATCCACAGCAAAAACCTGCTTCTGCCAATCCCAGGGCAGGAATCTTAACCATTAACATTGCAGAAAAACCAAGAACCGCCAGAACTCCCAGCCATATCAGTGTTTTCTTCATGTAGCCAGTACCATCTCCTTTCCGGGAAGTCTGATACTTCACTATAAATATTTGGTTAAGAATATTTATCCATTTGCCTTTAAATTATTATAATATTTCGACATATAAGCCAAATTATCCTGCTAAAAGAGGAACTGCTCACTGTAAATCAGGAATGTCCAGTGAATAAGCAATAACTGTTAAAACGCAAATCAGATTCCATATAATAAATTAAAGGGACCAATGAGACAATTAATTTGTTTCGTTGGTCCCTTATGAGTGCATAGATAATTTACCCAATACAGGAAGTGCATAATTTCTCAGAGTTGCGTTCTGTAACCCATGGTTCCATCACCTGCTCACCACAACGGGAACAATTAATAGCGGGATATAGTCGTGGTTTGCCCGGAATGTTCATCTGAACAAAATCCACCTTAAATAACTCCTCATCGGAAAGTTTCAGTAACTCCTCGCCTCTGAGTTTACGCAGACGAATGAACTCCTGTATCTCTTCCTGAGTGGCAGTTCCCAGTTTGAATTTGTGATGAAGTTTCAAGGGTTCGTTCGAAGACCATAAAGGGGCATGTAATACCAGTCTAACTCCCTTACCGCTTTTTTTCTCCAATAGGCTGAAGGCTTGTTTCCCCTGATTATTAATAATCAGGTTATCATTGCCCAGCGTGCATCCGGTATTGAGTTGAAATGCATCTATACCACATAAATCATTCTCGGCTACTACCAGATGGGTAGGTGCTAGTGAGGGTTGATCCAGTTTCAGTAAACTCCTCGCATACCAACAGGCTCTATGTCCTACTACGATACCCGGGCATATATGTCCATGAAATTGTACAGTTTGTTCCCAATCAGCAAAATAAGGCATACCAACAGCCCCCTTCTATTTATATTCAATTTCCAGGAGTTCTTTGTTATCCATATCCCAAAAGTTATCCTGATTAATATGTTGCCTGCATGTCAGCACCAAGCTGTGTTCACCTTTAGTCCATTGACTTTGCAGCTTTTCATCAGACTCTATAAATGTAAAACGGACCGGATTGGCCAGGCGGGCTAAAGTCAATCCCTGAATTGTATCCGCCAGACATCTGGAGCCATATACTGTAATTAAAACATCAGGTTCGGTTACCTGTCCCAGATATTCGTCAGCTTCCAGCACCATACGCACTCCGGTGAGAAGATCATTACATTCTTCCTGATGATAAGTAAGGGCATGGCGATGAAAATGCTGTAACCGCATCTGTCGATTACAGGGGCGAATGTAAGGAGTTCTTGGTGAAAACACAATATCAGATTCATAATAAGGTTTAATATCCAATACCGGAGTACCATTAATTGCATCCAATCCACTAACCCATAAATGATTGCCCTCAACTTGCTCCAGTTTTACTTTAGTCAGAGCAATTGGGTTAGGTCGGTTATATGCCCGTAAAGAGAATACCCCATATTCAGGCAAATCCGGGTTTACCCTGACCGGACGGGTTGACAATATGTTTCGGTCTGATTTATGAAACCATAATAAAAGCCAGAGATGAGAATTCTCCTCTATACGCAGCAGGGCCTGTTGATAAGCCGGAAATATATCTACGCGGGCAAGTTTACCACCCATAGGCATCTTTAATGGATCATCAATATCAGTGTTCACAACACCAATGGCCTGAAGGTTAATATCTTCGTTAATAGTTATTCCCTCCCGATCAAAAATTTCAAGATTTTTTAAACATTCCAACGATTGGACATATTATTAAGAGGCCTGATTAACAACCACTCCAGGGAGATCATTATTAATAACAACACCAGCACCCAGGCAAACAACTGCTCTGTTTCCAGATAGGCTCTGGAGATGGCTATCCTTTGTCCCATTCCATCCTGAGCTCCCAGTAGTTCAGCCATAATTGTCAATCTGATTGAGGTGGCCGTGCTTAAGGAGATGCCTGCCAGCAGAGAATGCATTACTCCGGGCAAATAAATCTTTTTAAACCGAACCAGGGTTGGTACTCTAAAAACTTTGGCCATCTGCAAATAGTTTCGGTCAATTGATTTAAAGCCTTCTACAGTATTAATGTGCATTATCGGAAATACTAATAATGCCACCAGAAAAACAGCCATAATCGTACCCATTCCAAACCATACCATAGCCATTACTACAAAAATAACTGCCGGAATAGTTATTAAGGCATTAACCAACGGGGCCGTCATCAATTCCACCGGCCGTTTAAGTCCAGCTATTAAACCGGTTATAGTACCAAAAACTACTCCGATTAATAACCCAACTATTTGCCTTTGAAAAGAAATCATCAGGTTTGCTTGAATTTCACCGCTTATAAGTAATTTTTTCAAAGCTGTTAATGTTTCAGCCGGTGAGGGAACCAGTACGCTCATATACAGCATGGACAGTATTTGCCATAGTAAAATGATTAAACCCGCTCCCAGGATTTTATATAAAATATCGTATTTATGGCTGGAAATAGAACGCTGCATCAGGAAGCTTGCCTCCCATAGCTTCTGCCGGAGCTGTTTTACTTAACTCTTTGAAAAATGCCTCAATTTCAGACTTGCAATCTGCTGCCGGTACCGGGTCCAGGCGGGCAAACTGTAAAGACTGCTGTACTGCCGGTGCCTTCATCCAATCGAATTGTTTTTCTACAATTGTGCCAGCCTCCTGAGGATGCTCATTAACCCACTTGGCAGCCTGCATAAAGCTCTCTTGGAATTTAGCAACTGCAGCTTTATCAGCTGATTCAGCATTTACCACTACAAATCCTGCCTGAGGAATTCGAGCTTCTTTCTGACCGGTAACCTTTTGCCATTCCTCCTGTAAATCCAATACCCGGTGCAATTCTACTCCGCCTTTTTTGGCATTTAGCGTTGCCATGCTGGA
>JAQVWB010000107.1 GCA_028698695.1 Syntrophomonadaceae bacterium
AATTGATATGTCAACTACATTGGAGAGTGCCCTGGATGCTGGTGCGTATGCAGTGTTGGGCTGCAGTCCTGACTTTTCACGGGCTCCCGTACCTCTGAACCCTGGGAAAATTGCCCAGGAAGCGGCCCGATTGGCTCGTGAAACTGGTCAGGGAATAGTTCTCGTTACAGAACCGCGGGTAGGGACCGATGATGAGCGAATAGCACGGTGTCAGAAGCTGGTTGCCAGTCTGCAAAGAGAAAAGGTTTCCATTGATGCTATTGTACCTAACCTGGGGGCGGAGACTCCCAAGTTGTTTGAAATGAAAAACCGCGTGATTGTGGCGGTCACTGATACGGGGGGCGTAGCCTATGATGCTGCTTTTAACGAGGGAGGAGTAGTATTTACCGGGACAGTGGCCCGAACTCTGGCGATGAGAGGAATAGAACCTGCCCTGCAGGCAGTCAGACGAGCCGGAAAACTTAGTCGGGAATATAATCGGGGAGTTGCCATAGTGGCTGCCAGTAGAAATTCCATGGAGGATGTTCTCGCGGCCCAGTATATTGCGAATCTGCTGATGAGCGAACCAGGTGAGGAGGAATAATATGAAGCCGGTTTATGTAATTGGTCACAAGAACCCCGATGTTGATTCGGTGGCCGCGGCTATAAGTTACAAAGTCTATAAACAAAGTACGGATAAGGGGATTTACATAGCCGCAGCAGCAGGAGATATAACCCATGATATAAGTTTTATCCTTGATACACTAGGATTTGAGGCACCGTTGGTACTTAAAAATGTCGGTACTACAGTGGAAGATCTGTTGGAAGAAAATGAAATTCTATATGTTACCACCGATATGACTCTGGTGGAACTGGGGAACCTGGTGCGCAAACATGATTTAAAAACTATACCGGTTCTGGATAATAAGCATCGTTTTCTGGGGTTAATCACCGTAGGCGATTTAGCCATGATGTTTATGAATAGTCTGGGTGGAGGCCGTGAAATTGACCGAAGTCCTGAAATCCTGCGCGGGATTTTTAACCAAAAAGTAGCTGATGTTATGAAAACCCGCGATTTAATCCTATTTGAAAAAGACGAATCAGTTGATGAAGCCCGCAAGCAAATGCTGTCCAGCAGATACAGAAACTATCCGGTAGTGGATGAGAAAAACAATTTTCTGGGGATGATATCCCGTTATAATCTGCTGCAAATGAAACGCAAACAGGTAATCCTGGTGGACCATAATGAAAAAAAGCAGGCCGTGGATGGCATAGAGGATACTGAGATATTGGAAATTATTGACCATCATCGGGTAGGGGATTTGCAGACTATATCCCCCATTTATTTTCATAATGAACCAGTGGGTTCAACCTGTACTCTGGTAGCAGAGAAATTTCTGCATAATCGGATTTATATTACGAAGGAATTAGCCGGACTCATGTTATCAGGGATTTTATCTGACACTATGATTTTCAAGTCTCCCACAACTACCAATAAAGATTGCAATATAGCCAGGGAACTTGAAACCATAAGCAGCCTGGATTCAAATACCTGGGGCAGAACGATGTTTGAGCAGATGAATAATCCGGATGATCATACCGATTATGAATTGATTAGCGAAGACCTCAAGGAATACGTCAGCGGGGAAGAGGTATTTGCCATTTCACAAATTGAGACGATTGATAACAGCAAAATATTGGAACGGCGTGACTCGTTAATGCAGGTAATGGACGAAATATGCAATAAGCGCGGGTATCTGTTCCTGGGATTGATGATTACCGATATTTTTGAAGAAGAAACTGAACTGCTGGTAGCCGGCGAGAAAAGTGGGTTGGTAGAAAAAGCTTTTGGTACAACCTCAGAGGGAAGTGTTTTTCTGAAAGGAATTATGTCCCGCAAGAAACAGGTAGTACCGGCATTATATGAAGTAATCAGAAAAGAGTATATGGTGTAATAAATTCTGATAGCCCTTGAAACAGGGATTGCCGCTGATGATGCCGGCTTTATTGGCGGCCTGCCCGGCATCCCATTTGTACAAGACCCGGACGTAGCTATCCTACATCTGGATTGTTTTAGCACAATTATAGCCCTCAAGCAGGGCTTTTTTTTATTATGTGCAAGACCATAGCTACTATTGCATGTAAATTAAGTATTTAGTTTATAGTTTAATACTTTTTTCTGGCCAGTTGTTTTTCGAATATAAATTCAGGCTGCATTTCTTTCATTAGTCATAATGTTTAAGGTAGCACAATATTTATGCTAAAGGGACAGGGTGCAATTTATTGAGAATATCGGTCAGAGAATTAGTTGGGCAAATTAACTATATATCTGAGGAGACGATTCATGACAATCAGGCAGCGCATTAAACAGCATTTTTATGAAAATCGTTGGCAGTATATCCTGATTCTGCTCTTTTTTGCTGCCGGTATGCTGATGGGATATGGGAAGGTAAATAGTTTACAGACCGGGGTAAGAGAAAATCTGGTCAGCCTGTTGGATGGCTATCTGCTCGGAGAACAGGGCGGTGGTATGGATAGCTACAGCATTCTTATTGCTGCCTGGATTGGGCAGGTTAAGAGTCTGGCAGTAATTTATCTGCTGGGGCTATCAGTTATAGGACTGCCATTAATCCTGGGAGTAATATTTCTGCGCGGGTATTCACTCGGATTTACATTTGGTTTTCTGATTCAGGAAAAAGCAGTTGGAGGTATTGTATTATCAGTTCTGACTATTTTACCCCAGCATATAATTTATATACCATTTATGATTTTATGGTCGGTTATTGCCATGAATTTTTCCCTGCAGATTGTGCGGGGCAAATTTATGATGGGTAAAACACTGGGTAGAATTGTTTTATCTTTTAGTTTGTTGCTGGTGTTGTTTATGTTGATTTTTTTGCTGGGTGCTTTTGTAGAAGCTTATCTGAATCCGTATTTGTTAACGCTGGTTTTATGATTTACAGGGGAGGGGTCTTATGATTATCGTAATCAGCAATTGGAAAAGAAAATTAGTGAGAGTAGTTGCTGTGCTGGTGGTAATTGCAGTAGTAGCGGCAGTGTTGCCGATTATTACCGGTATAATGTATTATCAGATTCCGGTTCTGGGGGGATGGGTAGACGAGGAACATCCCAGCGGCAATCCCTTGCGAGTGGAAAGAAAACAAAATGCTGAACAGGCAATGGAGCAATTTGTAATTCATTTGCAGGATTTTTATTATGAAGAAAAAGAGTAAACTATAATCAGGGGAGATTATTTGATTATTATGCCCCTGTACTTTTAGCAGGAAAAAAGCCAGTATATAAGTAGCAGTAAAAATAGCTACGGGAGCGAAATAATGGAAACATATTTTAAGGCTTTTTTGGAATATTCAAGGTATGAGAAGGGCCTTTCCGATCATACCTATGTTGCCTATGAAAATGATTTGAATAAATTACATGCCTATATAAAGCAAAATCAACTGAGCGAAATACCCTGGGAAGTCACCAAACATGATATCATGAGCTTTCTAAGCGGGGAATTGGATCAGGACAGGTCTTATGCTACTATTGCCCGCTGTTTGTCCAGCATAAAGACTTTTTACAAGTTTCTTATCCTGGAAGGCTATACGGAAATTAATCCTACCGTTGATTTGGAAACCCCCAAGATTAAACGAAAACTTCCGGCGGTACTTACTATTGAGGAAGTGGACAGGCTGATGGAAGTGCCCAGTGTAATTAAACCTTTGGGACTTCGTGATCGGGCTATGTTGGAATTGATGTACGGTACCGGGGTAAGAGTATCGGAGTTGTTATCTTTGCAGGTGGAAGATATAAATTTGACCGCCGGTTTCATGCGCTGCATCGGCAAAGGCAGAAAAGAAAGGATTTCCCCGGTTAATCATTCGGCAATTATCTGGGTGGAACGTTATCTAAATCGTTCCCGGCCTATGCTGGTAAAAAGTCCTCATGAGAGAACTCTTTTTGTTAGTGTTCGGGGCAGAGCCTTGTCACGCCAGGGATTTTTCAAGATTCTGAAAGAACACGTCAAAGAGGCGGAGATTAACAAGGAGATTAGTCCTCATTCACTCAGACATTCTTTTGCCACGCATCTATTGGAGAATGGGGCTGATTTAAGGGCGGTACAGGAACTATTAGGCCATGCGGATATTTCTACTACACAGATTTATACTCATTTAACCAAATCAAGATTGCGGGAAGTCTATAAAATGTATCATCCCCGCAGTTAAGCTAAGATAGGGGGATCAGAATGAAGAAAAGAGTTATATTAATTGTTTTGGATAGTGTAGGTATTGGAGAAATGCCCGATAGTTGCCAATATGGTGATGCGGGTTGCAACACAATTGTAAATACTGCCCAGGCGGTAGGGGGATTAAACATACCTAATCTACAGCAACTGGGAATAGGAAATATTACGCTTATTGATGGAGCAGCAACAGTCGAATCGCCTCAGGCAGCCTATGGAAAAATGACAGAACAATCAGCCGGCAAGGATACTACTACCGGTCATTGGGAGATGATGGGGATTATTCTTGACCGCCCTTTTCCTACCTACCCGCAGGGTTTCCCTCTGGATTTACTGCAAGAATTTGAGCAATTGATTGGCAGGTCAACTTTAGGTAACAAAGCCGCTTCCGGTACTGAAATAATAAAGGAGTTAGGGGAGCAGCATATGAAGACTGGTTGGCCCATTGTCTATACTTCCGCCGACAGTGTATTTCAGATTGCCGCCCATGAAGAGATAATTCCCCTGGCGCAGCTGTACGAGATGTGCTTGACAGCCCGCAATTTATTACGGGGTGAACATGCAGTAGGCCGGGTTATTGCCCGTCCCTTCATTGGACAACCGGGCAGCTTTGTCCGTACTGCCCATCGCCATGATTATTCTTTGCAACCTGAAAAAAATGTTTTGGATTATATTCAGGAATCCGGCGAGCATGTAGCAGGAGTAGGTAAAATCAAAGATATTTTTGCCGGTCGGGGGATTACCAGTTCTTATTCCATTGAAAACAATGATGACGGGATTGATAAGATTATTCAGGCCATGCAGATGCATGAGAGCGGATTGATTTTTGCCAATCTGATTGATTTTGACCAATTATATGGTCATCGCAATGACCCCCTGGGCTATGCCGGAGCACTGGAGGCTTTTGACCGCCGTTTACTGGAGATTATAAGTGCTATGCAGGATGAGGATGTTTTGATAATTACTGCTGATCATGGCTGTGATCCAACTTTTGCAGGTACTGACCATACGCGTGAATATGTACCGGTGCTGGTTTATGGATCAGCTGTGAAACCGCGGAACCTTGGTATCAGAACAACCTTTGCTGATATTGGACAGACCATAGCCGGTTATTTGGGGATAAAGACGGAGGAATTGCCAGGGAACAGTATGCTGTAATTGAGGTGTTATGATGATTAGTGTTCAGGATTTAATCAGGAAAAAAAGAAACGGCCGGGTTTTAAACCGGGAAGAAATTGAGTATCTGGTCCGGGGTATCAGTTCGGGTGAAATTCCGGATTATCAAATTTCTGCCTGGGCTATGGCAGTGTTTTTTCAGGGTATGGACGAGCGGGAGACCCGGGACCTGGCTGTGGCCATGGCTAATTCAGGCGATGTAGCAGACTTGTCATCTGTACAGGGTGTAACGGTGGACAAGCATAGTACCGGGGGAGTTGGTGACAAGACTACACTGGTTGTAATTCCCTTGGTTGCTGCCGCCGGGATTCCGGTGGCTAAAATGTCCGGACGCGGATTGGGTCACACGGGAGGAACCATTGATAAATTTGAATCCATACCCGGTATGAAGGTGGAAAAGGAGTTTACTGATTTTATTGACCAGGTAAACAGCGTAAAAGCAGCAGTTATATCACAGACCGGCAATCTGGTCCCGGCTGACAAGCGTTTGTATGCCATTCGAGATGTAACTGCTACCGTAGATAGTATTCCTCTCATAGCTTCCAGTATTATGAGCAAAAAGCTGGCTTCCGGTGCTGAGGGTATTGTACTGGATGTCAAGGTTGGCAGCGGAGCATTCATGAAGAGTCGTGAACAGGCATTGCAACTGGCTGAAATTATGGTAGCTATTGGTAAAGGCGCCGGCAGACAGGTAGTAGCAGTATTAACCGATATGAGTCAGCCATTGGGTTTTAAAATCGGTAATTCATTGGAGGTAATCGAAGCCATAGATTTGTTAGCCGGTGGCGGTCCAGCTGACCTGTTGGAAATAAGCCTGGAATTAGCCGCCCGCATGATGGTACTGGGCGAAAAGTTTGACCAGGTGGAAGAAGCACGTGATTACGCTGCTGAACTTTTAAACTCCGGCAAGGCTCTGGACAAGTTTACGGAAATGATAACTGCTCAAGGAGGCAGTCTGCAGCTTAATCGTGCCGACCGGGGACTAAGGATGGCAGCTATTCAGCAACCGGTGCAAAGTGAAATAAGTGGTTATGTTAATCGGCTGGACGCTTATGAAGTCGGCCATGCCGCTATGAGTCTGGGTGCCGGACGGGAACAGGTTAATGATAAAATCGATCATGCGGCAGGCATCGAGTTATTAAAAAAACGGGGGGACTATGTGCAGGCCGGAGAAAAGATAGCCGTTATCCATGCCAGCCAGGAAAAACATTTGGGCAATGCCGAGGCTGGAATCAAAGCAGCCTATGAAATCGGCCCGGCAAAACCGGAGTCAACTCCTTTAATACTTGATATCGTAACTTAGGACAATTATTAATGGACGCGGATAATTATGGTGAGGTTTTTCTTAAGTTGTTACATTAGGTTTTGTGTACCTTCATTTTTAATGAAATTAAAGATTATAAAGGGGACTGCTCGCG
>JAQVWB010000108.1 GCA_028698695.1 Syntrophomonadaceae bacterium
ATGCATTGTGCCGTGATAATCCAGATGATCCTGGGTTAGATTGGTAAATACGGCAACATTAAAATCAATATGATCCACGCGGAATTGCTCCAATGCATGAGAAGATACTTCCATTATTGCCCATTGCCCGGACATTTGCCGTACCATATCCAAAAACTCCTGTACCTCTATAGATTCAGGAGTCGTATGTCCGTACTCCTTTTGCCACTTATCAATGCGAGCATAAAGAGTACCCAGTATCCCAGTTTTAGCTCCATATTCCTCTAAAATAACCTGAATCAGGTGACTGACCGTTGTTTTGCCATTGGTACCGGTTATTCCAACTACTCTTAACTGTGTGGAGGGATGATCGTAAAAATTTGCAGCTATACGAGCCATTGATTTTCTGACATCAGTAGTCTTTATGCAGGTAACACCCTCCGGTACAGATACATCTCGCTCAGCAACAATGGCCACAGCACCATTTTCAACTGCCTGTTCTATATATAAGTGACCATCAGTTAATTGTCCAGGTACACACAAAAAAAGGCCCCCGGGTAAAATTTTTCGTGAGTCATAATGCAACATGGAAATATTAACACTATCTGAGCCCTGCTGATACTGAAAATCAATCCCTGTCAACAATTCTGATAATTGCATACCCGGATACCTCCTTCACTCTGCTTATATTTATTATTCTCCAATTGGCTGGAACTTTACTTTTATTGTAGAACCATTGGTAATAACCTTGCCCGGTTCCACTGATTGCTCATAAGCTAATCCGGAACCGCCGGGAATAAGATGCAAACCCAAATCAGATAAAATTCTTACTACTTCCTGCATTGGTTTACCTCGCAAATCCGGAACTGTTACTTCTGTCTGTGTTCCATTGGATTCAAAAGCTGATAAATATATTATTACCTGCGAGCCCCGGTTTAATTTGCTTCGTGCAATAGGAGTCTGCCGCCAGACAATATCTCCATTTCCGCTAACTTTGGCATTAAGGCCGCGGGCATTTATAGTAGAAATCGCTTCAGCTAAAGGTAAATTTATTACATCGGGAACTACAACCTGCGTAACCGGCTGTTTATGTTGACTCCCTGGTTCATCCCGTAAAGGTACCCCTTTATAGCGTAAAGAATCTTCCATTATTGCTTTAAAAGCCGGAGCTGCTACCCATCCCCCATAATATGGATAACCCCGAGGAGCATCTACCACCACAATACAAACCAATTGGGGGTCATCTGCCGGTGCAAACCCAACAAATGAGGCAATGTACTCATCTTTCATATAGCCGCCGCCCGCCTTGATTTTCTCCGCCGTTCCAGTTTTACCTGCTGAGCGATAACCTTCAATATAGGCATTTTTACCGGTTCCATTAGTAACCTCACCCTCCAGAATAAGGCACAATTCTTTGGCCGTTTGAGGAGATACAACCCGATTAACTACTTTGGGTTCAAATTTTTTAATAACCTTGCCGTCTTTATCGGTTATCTCTTTGACCAGATGTGGTTTCATCAGTTTTCCCTCATTGGCTACTGCTGCTACTGCTGTTGTTAACTGTATAGCAGTAACTGCATTAGCCTGCCCCATAGCCATCGAAGCCAGATCAATCTGTGCCTGGGCAGCACGTTTTTGCGGTACTATTATTCCGGATGCTTCTCCAGGCAGGTCTATACCGGTTTTTTTGCCAAATCCAAAAGCATTTAAATAATGATAATATTTATCAACACCTAACGCTAAACCTACCTGCACAAATCCAACATTACATGAATTCTCTACTATCTGAGCAAAGGTCTGACTGCCATGGGCTTTTGAATTAGGACAGGTTATGGTTTCCCGCCCTACTTTGATATGACCCGGACAATAAAAAGTACTGTTGGCGTTGACCGTTTTTTCTTCCAGAGCCATGGCGGCAGTAGTTATTTTCATGGTTGATCCCGGTTCATAAGCATCATTAATAGCGAAATTACGGCGATTGGCATCAGGATAATCACCGTACTGATTGGGATCAAAGTTATCGCGTGAAGTCATAGCTAATATCTCACCCGTCTTAGGATCCATAACAATAGCTGCAGCCCGTTTAGCCTTTCTTTCTTTAAACACTTTATCCAATTCCCGTTCAGTTATATACTGAATGGTTTCATCCAGGGTCAGGATTAGATTGGCCCCTTCCACCGGAGGAATATATTGGTGAGTTGCTTCAGGGATAGGACGGTTAACGCCATCATGTTCTATTATTAGCTGTCCGGGAGTTCCCCCAACTAAATCATTATAGAAAAAATCAATGCCTTCCAGTCCAGTATTCTCTATACCCGATATGCCCAAAATATGACAGGCTAATGTCTTCTTGGGATAATAACGACGATTTTCCTCCAGTATTCCAATACCTGGCAAATCCATTTTTCGTATCTTTGCAGATTTCTCCTGATCAATTTGCCGTTTAACCCACTCCCAATCACTATTTTTAGTAATACGCTCATAAACTTTAAGCTCATCCATTTCCAAAATTTCAGCTAACTGGTGAGCTGTATCAGTCGCTTTTTTTGATTGTTTTACTTCTGCCGGGACTACATAAATGGAATCCGCGCTAATTGATATTGCTAACTCGGTGCCATTACGGTCATAAATAATTCCACGTTTGGCTTTCAATGTTGTATCCCGGGTACGATTCTGTAGTGCCTTTTCTGATAATTCAGCTCCTTGTATAAACTGTAACCAAAATACTCTGCCCCCCAGCAGAAAAAACCCCAATGTAAACAAGAAAAAAAGCGTTGCAATACGCTTTCTTACTAATAAATTACCAGTTTGCACGGTAAATCACCCCGTTTTTAATAATTACAAATTTTTCTGGGCAAGCCTGACCAGGTTTGAATAAATTCTATCGAGTGGTTTACGCTCAGCCTGTAATGTCGGGATGGTTTGATTACCCTCTTCAATCTCGGGAACAGTTTTAATAGCTGCGACTGCAACAGCCTGTTGCGGTTTTATCATACCTAACTGTGTGGTAGCCAGAGCCTCAATTCGGTCCAAAGAGTTAACTTGTGCAATTCTATACTCCATACGCTTATTGTCTGTTTCCAGGTCAGCTATTTCTTTTTCCAGAGAAACAATTTGATAACCCAGGCTGGCACCTTTTATACATAAATATACCAGTACTACTGCATAAACAAAGGCAAACAAGCCCATCTTTACAAACAATTTACTCCTGACATTGGTTCTTTTATACGTTCTTTTAATTCGCTTAATATTAGGCACTGGCTCATTATGTATCGGGGTCTGCCAATCCCTTGAATAATCCAAACCTGCCTGTATCATATTATTCTTCCTCCCTGAAAACTAGAACTGCACTCGACTGGCAACTCTGAGTTTGGCACTTCTTGCTCGCGGATTTCCCTCACATTCTTCCGATGAAGGTACTATCGGTTTTCTCGTTACTGGTTTTAGTTTGGCTGTATGTCCACAGATACATATCGGATAGCCAGGGGGACATACACAATCCCGGGAGTTTTCCTGAATAAACTTTTTAACTATTCGGTCCTCAAGTGAATGAAATGTTATTATGCAAAGTCGACCATTTGGTTTTAAAACCTCAACTGCCTGCGGTAACATCAATTCAATTGCCTGCAATTCATCATTGACTGCAATACGAATAGCCTGAAATGTTTTGCGTGCCGGATGTTTTTCTCTTCTATAACTTGCTGGCACAGCTGCCTTAATTATTTCAACCAATTGCAAAGTAGTATCAATCGGTTTATTAACTCTCTGATTCACAATTTTTCGTGCTATCTGCCGGGCATATTTCTCCTCACCATATATAAATAACAAATGAATAATTTCTGCTTCACTGTACTCATTAACAACATGCCAGGCACTTATTTGCTGATTGCGGTTCATACGCATATCCAAAAGAGCTTCTTCATGAAAGCTAAAACCTCGTTCAGCTTCATCCAGTTGAAATGATGATACCCCAAGATCAGCCATAATACCAGAAACTTTGTCAATTTTTTCCCTATTTAACACTTCAATAAGGAATTTAAAGTCAGTATTTATAAACTTCACCGTTGATGTGTCGAATTCCTGCTGGGTTTTTAGCATTGTTTCCTCATCTTTGTCAAAGGCAATAACCTGAGCTTCCGGATCCAGTTTTTCCAGTAATGCTCTTAGATGTCCTCCCCCACCCAGGGTTAGATCAACATAAATACCTTTCGTGTCAGTTACTAAATGTGAAATGGTCGGTTCCAATAATACTGGCTTATGCAATAAATTCGCTCCTATATGCCCAAGTCTACCAGGTTTTCAGCAATTTCTTCGTATCCGGATGCTGCCCTTTGGTTATATTCATTCCAACTATCATTAGACCAAATTTCCACGCGGGTACCTACTCCAATTATTACTACATCCTTATCAATACCGGCATAGTCACGAAGATTTCCTGGCAATACTACTCTGCCCTGCTTATCAACTTCCAATTCTGAGGCTCCTGAGAAAAAAAAGCGGGCAAATGATCTGACATCAGCACGCGTAAACGGCAATGACTTTAATTTATTTTCAATTGCCTGCCATTCATCCATAGGATAAAGAAATATACAATTATCCAAACCCTTGGTAGCAACAAAGCGCTCCAAAAGTTGCTCCCTGAACTTTGAGGGTATGGTAATTCTCCCTTTAACATCTAATGAATGCTGATACTCTCCCAGAAACATTTGCGCTACCTCTTCAATATTATTTCAGGGACTATCATCCACTTTAATCCACTTTACACCACTTTATTCTTTATATCAATCATTATCTCCTTCTTTGTGAAACTTTTATCATGAATTAGATAAAATATTATTCTTGCCGGAATTAATAGACACAGATAACACAGACCCTGCGGGCACTGATTTACACAGATTTTATATTAATAAAATTTTGAGTAGGGTTTATTTATGATGAGTAAAATGTATACGGGGAATGTAATAGCGGAATTAAGAAAGTCGGGCAGTTGGTTTAGTGTCGTCAGGTCTAGTCAGGAACAATCAGGAAAAGTCAGGTTCAATTTTTAGTGCTCATCTCATTAGTTATTATGTAACTTAGCATATATTATCTGTTGCAATATTATAATTAAAATATTCTGCGTCAATCTATGAAATCTTTGTTATCCCCCTGTCGGGGAAAACTAATGTTTCAAGCCTTCGGCTATGAAGACAATTAATGTTACCGCGTCTATTAAAAATCTGTGAAAATCTAAAATAATCGGTGTTATCTGTGTCTATTATTATTGATCCAGATGGGATTGGAGAATATCCAGGGGTGCAGGCGTCTATAGCGGGAAAAATATGCCTGGGCGCGATATATTCCGGGACCAACATCCGGAAATTCATGATTGGTTCCGCGGTATTCTCTCCAAAGCCTTCCGTCTTTGAATACTTTAACCACGGCTGTATGGGGAGTAACAATATGTAAACCAAGATTATTCTCATAAGCAAGCTGACTGCCGGACGACCATACCTGTTCGTTTTTCTTAACCTCCAAACGAAATCCTTTGCTGTTCATTAAATAATCATTGGCCACCCAGCTATTTCCCTGGCGTAATGCCTGATAAACTATATTTTTATCATCATTAACTTCTCCGGTAAGCGGTTGGGTTGATAGAATATGCATATTTATAAACTGAAATCCTGTCCGGTAAGAACCCATGGTGATTTTAAACGGCCCATATTTAATCTGAGTTCCGTGGGCATCTGAACCTCCAAAAGCCAATATGCGTTTACCATTTAGAAGATATTCATCCCATTTGCATATTATCTCCGGATAAGGGCCCACCATTCCCGCCTGGGGATTAATTAACAGGTAAATCCCCCGCCAGATATTGGTGATACCGTCTCTCCATTGCGATAAATAATTCCAGATCTCTATTCCCTGAAAGTTATCTACCGTCCAGTCTATCCACTCATAGGTCAATCCGTTCTTATAAAGTTTTGATCCTTTTTCAATTGGATGAGCAATAATACCAATGCCCTGTTGCTGGTTAACCTTATCAATTACATTTTGGGGACAATGGTCATCGGCGGGAACGACTTCTTTTACATCAAGGGCTAAATAATGATTATTCTTATGATTAATTTCCATACCAACCAGAGTGAGAACTCCATGCCGGTAACCTTCCTGACCTTTATACAGACCATTTAATGTATGATGGTCGGTAATAATTATGAAGTCCAGATTGGTTCCGGCAGCAATTGCTGCAATCTGATATATAGGTAACTCCCCATCCGAATAATGGGAGTGTATATGCATGTTGCCCTGATATTCGTATAAAATCAGCTTCACCGCCTTGTCACAATTTTATGCTCCTTGAAGTATTATTTGTTATCAAAGATTATTTACCGGTTCTATATGTCTATAAAAAAAATAAGGGCGGCGAAGGTATAAACCCTGCCACCCTTATTATAACCAAATTTTTTAGCTGACAACTTTGATATCGAAAGTTTTTTCACCCTGGTCAAATTTAATGGTCAGGGTCATTACTGTTCCATCGGGAACCATAGAGATGGGTACAGGAAGCAAAGCAGCTACTGCATTGGCGTTTAGAGTTAATACATCACCAGCAACAGTATACTCTTTACCGTCATTTAGTGTTATATTTACAGCTCCACCAAGGGCAGAACCAGTGATTCCGGTAATTTTGGTTGCCGGACCCCAGGTAATATTAATAGCCATATCAGCAACATTAGCCTTACTCAAATCGCCACCTGCCGGGCTGATA